>NZ_JBHTJR010000046.1:0-33037 GCF_042676005.1 Tenacibaculum geojense
TAAATACGGATAGTTATTCTTTCAACTATCCGTATTTTTGTATTATGAAATTTCAAATAAAATCGGAGTTTAAACCTACTGGAGATCAACCTCAAGCAATAAAACAATTAGTAAACGGAATTAATTCCGAAGAGAAATACCAAACATTACTTGGTGTCACTGGATCTGGTAAAACTTTTACGGTTGCTAATGTTGTGGCTGACCTACAAAGACCTACTTTAGTTCTTGCACACAATAAAACATTAGCAGCTCAATTGTATTCCGAATTTAAACAGTTTTTCCCAAATAACGCTGTTGAATATTTTGTTTCCTATTATGACTACTATCAACCTGAAGCCTACATTCCAGTAACCGGAACTTATATTGAAAAAGATTTATCTATTAATGATGAAATTGAAAGACTTAGAATCAGCACTTCTTCTTCACTTTTATCTGGACGAAGAGATGTACTTGTAGTTGCTTCCGTTTCTTGTTTATATGGTATTGGTAACCCCAATGAATTTAAAAAGAATGTTATTCCTATTGAAGTGGGGCAACAAATAACCAGAACTAAATTTTTACATCAATTAGTTACTAGCTTATATGCCAGAACAGAAACCGAAATTAAAAGTGGTACTTTTAAAGTTAAAGGAGATGTAATAACAATCTATCCATCTTACGGTGATAGTGGTTATAAAGTACATTTTTTTGGAGATGATATAGATGAAATTGAAACTTTTGATATAGAAAATAACCAAATAATATCACGATTAGAAAATCTAACTATTTATCCGGCAAATCTATTTGTAACCTCTCCAGATGTGCTACAAAATGCTATTCATCAAATACAAGATGACATGGTTAAACAAGTTGATTATTTTAATGAAATTGGAAAACACCTTGAAGCCAAACGGTTAAAAGAAAGAACCGAATTTGACTTAGAAATGATTCGTGAACTGGGTTATTGTTCTGGTATTGAGAATTACTCTCGTTATTTAGATGGAAGAGAAGCTGGAACTCGCCCTTTCTGTTTACTTGACTATTTTCCTGAAGACTATTTAATGATTATTGATGAAAGTCATGTTACCATACCACAAGTTCACGCAATGTATGGTGGTGATAGAAGTAGAAAAGAAAATTTAGTTGAATATGGATTTAGGCTTCCAGCTGCTATGGACAACAGACCTTTAAAATTTGAAGAGTTTGAAACACTACAAAATCAAGTTATTTACGTAACAGCAACACCTGCTGACTATGAACTTCAAAAATCTGAAGGTGTATTTATAGAACAAGTAATCAGACCAACAGGTTTATTAGATCCAGAAATAGAAGTTCGTCCTAGTTTAAATCAAATAGATGATTTAGTAGAAGAAATTCAAGTTAGAGTAGAAAAAGATGAAAGAACATTAGTAACTACTTTAACAAAAAGAATGGCAGAAGAATTAGCTAAATATTTAACTAGAATTCAAATTAGATGCCGCTATATACATTCTGATGTTGATACTTTAGAACGAGTAGAAATAATGCAAGATCTTAGAAAAGGTTTATTTGATGTACTTATTGGGGTAAATCTATTACGTGAAGGACTCGATCTTCCTGAGGTTTCACTTGTAGCTATTTTAGATGCAGATAAAGAAGGCTTTTTAAGATCCCACAGATCGTTAACTCAAACCGTTGGTCGTGCTGCAAGAAACGTTAATGGTAAAGCAATTATGTATGCTGATAAAGTTACCAACAGTATGCAACAAACCATTGATGAAACAGAAAGAAGACGTTTAAAACAGGTTAATTACAATACAAAAAATGGTATTGTGCCTAAACAAATTAACAAGAAAATAGATAATACGTTATCAAAAAATGCTACAACTTCTTATCATTATGATAACGCTACTCAAAAAGCAGCTGAACAAGATTTAGAATATTTACCAAAAGCTGAAATTGAAAAAAGAATTCGTCAAAAAAGAAAACAAATGGAAGAAGCTGCCAAAGCTTTAGACTTTTTAGCTGCCGCACAATTGAGAGATGAAATTGAGATACTCCAAAAAAACTTATAAAAAAAGCTCTCATTTTTAATAAATGAGAGCTTTCAGTTACTAAATAATAAAAAGCTTATTTTGTAGGCACTATTTTTAATGGTAAAGTATACACTTTTGCTTGTACAGGCTTACCATCAATTCTTTTATAATTCAATCTGTTTTTCACAAAGTTTTCAACCATTAAGTTATTCTTTTTTGAATCTACAGATAAAATTACAATCTCATTTTGTTTGTTAACTGTTAATTTAACCGTTACATCCATGTTTTCCTCAACTATAAAACTTGGATTCTTTAGTAATTTTTGAATACTGTAAGCTATTGCTTCAGCAGGAGTTCTGTCGTCTGAATTGTTTACTGCTAATAACGTTTGACTAGCAATTACAAAGAAAGTTACCAAAACTAATTTAATTGATTTCATAGTGTTTGTTTTTGATGTCTAAAAGACAAATTTTTGTGTTGTGTTTTTGTTATAAATATTAAACCTTAACTTTTTTCGTTATTCGGTATCATTGATTTGCAAATCCGTTACAAAAATACGCTCACTTTGAAGCTTTTATGTTACCATAATTTTACCAAAAAAACATACTTATATTATAGAAGTTGTTAATTTTAGTTAAGGCCATAACACTAGGGTAACCTACTTAAAAACAACACCTTATAAAACACCAAGCATCTTATTAAAAAAAGTGTTAAAACATTAATTATTCCATCATAAAAATTACTAAAACATGCTAATTAGTCATTTTCTCCCAAATGTTTTTTACTATTAAAACAACTTTAGCTAACCTTAAATTTACTTTTAAAAAATAGCGTAATAAAAAAGCCTCACTTTTCAGTGAGGCTTTTAATATCTAACTAAGAATTAATAACAAACTTAAGCGCTTAAAACTTCTTGCACTTTGTCTGCCGCTTCTTGGAACTCAGTAGCTGAGATAATTTCCATTCCACTATTATCAATTAATTCTTTTGCTTCTTTTGCATTAGTTCCTTGTAAACGACAAATGATAGGCACATTAATTTTGTCACCCATATTTTTATACGCATCTACAACACCTTGAGCTACACGATCACAACGAACGATACCTCCAAAAATGTTAACTAAAATTGCTTTTACATTAGGATCTTTTAAAATAATTCCAAAAGCAGTTTCTACACGTTGTGCATCTGCAGTACCACCAACATCTAAAAAGTTTGCTGGATCACCACCTGCTTGTTTAATTAAATCCATAGTTCCCATTGCTAAACCAGCTCCGTTTACCATACATCCAACGTTACCATCTAAATCTACATAATTTAATCCTGCAGCTTTAGCTTCAACCTCTATAGGGTTTTCTTCACGTAAATCACGCATTGCTGCATAATCTTTGTGACGATATAAAGCATTCTCATCTAAGGTAACTTTAGCATCTACTGCTAAAATTTTATCATCAGATGTTTTTAATACTGGGTTAATTTCAAATAAAGATGAATCTGACTTTACATATGCTGTATATAAAGCAGTAACAAATTTTACCATTTCTTTTAATGCAGCCCCGCTTAAACCTAAATTAAAAGCAATTTTACGAGCTTGGAATGGTAATAATCCTGTTGCAGGATCTATTTCTTCTGTAAAAATTAAGTGTGGAGTTTCTTCAGCTACTGCTTCAATATCCATACCTCCTTCTGTAGAATACATAATCATGTTTCTACCTGTTCCACGGTTTAATAAAACCGACATATAAAATTCGTTTGGCTCGCTATCACCTGGGTAGTAAACATCCTCAGCAATTAATACTTGGTTTACTAATTTACCCTCAGCTGGTGTTTGAGGCGTAATTAACATCATACCTAAAATATCATTAGATATGCTTTTTACCTCATCTAAGTTTTTTGCTAACTTAACACCACCACCTTTTCCACGTCCTCCTGCATGGATTTGAGCTTTAATTACGTGCCAACCTGTTCCTGTTTCTTCTGTAAGTTGTTTTGCTACTTCAACAGCTTTTTCTGGAGTATCTGCAACAGTTCCGCGTTGTACTCTAACGCCAAAACTGCTTAAAATTTCTTTACCTTGATATTCGTGTAAGTTCATTAGATAAGAATGTTTTTAAAGTCCAACAAAAATACAAATTCAATTGTAACTACACAGTTTTTACACATTAAAAAATTGTTGTCCTATGTTTTTGTTTAATTCTTTATATAAATAGTTAAAAATATGTTAAGGGTGTCACATTGGAAATGTTAAGATGTCCTTAGGATAATTAACATGAATTTAAGAATTAAGTAGTGCGCATATAAATATATTAGCGCCGCAAACAATCAACTATGCTAAAACCTTTATCTTTATTAAGTTTTATCTGTCTAATATGTGTTTCTACCACAGCACAAATTAATCAAAACAGAAAAAAATCACCAGCTACAAGGGTTACCAAACCACCTAAAATTGATGCAAAAGTTAATGATGATGCATGGAAAAATGCTCCTATACTTGATAATTTTATAGAATTCAGACCAACAAATGGTAATAAACTACCAAAAGGTTATGAAACAGAAGTAAAAGTTGTTTATGATGATGCTGCCATATATATAAGTGCAGTAATGCATGATCCAAAACCCAACACTATTTTAAGAGAGTTTTCTAACAGAGATAATTTTGGACAAGCTGATTTCTTTGTGGTGATGATAAACCCTAATGATGATGGCCAAAACCCTTTTGAGTTTATTGTACAATCTACCGGAAATCAATTAGATGCTAAAATATCTAATGGTAACGAAGATTTTAACTGGAGCGCTGTTTGGGCTAGTAATGCAAAAATTACTGATAAAGGATGGGTTGCTGAGATTAAAATTCCATACAGAGCTTTACGTTTTGCAAATGCCAATGTACAATCTTGGGGGTTTAATTTTATTAGAAAAGTTGAATATTTAAACTCTGATTTTACTTGGAATTTTATTGATAATACCCAGGGTACATGGACTCAATACGATGGTTTAATTGAAAACTTTACCAATATTACTCCTCCTACTCGATTAAATTTATATCCTTATGCATCTGCAACTACCAGAACATACAAAGGAGAAACTGAATTTGACTGGAGTGTTGGAATGGATGTAAAATATGGGCTTTCAGAAAATTTTACACTAGATGCTACGTTAATACCCGATTTTAGTCAAGTAGGTTTTGATGATGTTCAGTTAAATTTAGGACCTTTTGAACAGCAGTTTGCTGAACAACGCCAGTTTTTTACAGAAGGAACAGAGCTATTTACAAAAGGTAATCTTTTTTATTCTAGAAGAATCGGTTCGAGACCAACCGATCAATTTGATGTAGAAAATCAATTGAATGAAAATGAAGAAATTGTAGAGTATCCTGGTAAAGTTGATATGTTAAATGCGGTAAAAGTATCTGGAAGAACAAAAAAAGGATTAGGTGTTGGAGTATTTAATGCTATAACAAAACAAACCAATGCAATTGCTAGAGATTCTATTACCGGAGAAAGTAGAGAACTTACTACTGAACCATTTGCTAACTATAGTATTTTAGTACTTGATCAACAGTTTAATCAAAACTCATCTTTTACATTAATCAATACTAATGTTACTAGAGACGGAAAATTTAGAGACGCAAATGCCACCGGATTACTTTGGCACGTTGAAGACAAAAAGAGCACTTATAATATAGATGGTTCTTTTAGAACAACGCATATTTCTGACGACCCTTTAGATGATACACCAGGTTATACTTTTGATACAAGTATAGGTAAACATGCAGGCAATTGGCGCTGGGAGGTTGGTTATAATTTTGAAAACAAAGATTTTAACCCAAATGATATGGGAATCTTATTTACCAATGACCAACAAAGGGTTTATGCTAATTTTGGTTACAGACAGCTACAACCTAAAGGAATTTTTAATGAATATAGCATAAATTGGTGGTATAATTCTAATTTTCAACATTACTCTGGTATTTATACCCATACTAGTTCTGGACTATCTTTTTGGGGACAAACAAAAAAACGCTTTGGATTTGGTGGTAATTTAAATTACGGAACAGAAAGAAAAGATTTTTTTGAACCAAGACAAGGAACAACTAGTGGTATTTACTTTAAAAGACCAGAACGATTTTTTATGAATCATTGGGGATCTACAGATTACAGAAAGAAATTTGCTGTTGATTATAATTTTTATCATGAATTTTTTAAAGATAATCCACAATATGGATACGGATTCAGGTTTTCTCCAAGGTTCCGTTTTAACAACAAGTTTTCAATAATTTACGGTTTTAACTTTAATCAGTTTGATAATGACCAAGGATATGTTGATAAACTAGATGATGAAAGTATTATTTTTGGTCAACGTGACAGAACCTCTTATAACAATACTATATCAGGAAAGTATAGTTTTGGAATACAGTCATCTTTAACACTTACATTTAGACACAATTGGAGTAAGGTTTTATATGATGATAACGGATTTTATACATTACAAAACAACGGTGATTTAGCTACTAATTCTTCTTACGGAGGTGTAGATAACGTAAATTTTAATAGTTGGAATTTAGATTTAAACTACATCTGGCAATTTGCGCCAGGTAGTCAATTGATTGCTTTTTACAGAAATTCTATTAGTCCAGCTACAGATTTTGCACCTGCAGATATTAGTTTTGCTAGCAACATCAACCGTTTATTTCAAGAAGATATGCAACATACTTTTTCGGTTCGTTTTGTATATTTTATAGATTATAATCAATTAAAAAACATTTTTTAATTAAATCTAACTACTATTTGTTAAAGAAATCAGCTTCAGTAAAATGAAACTGGTTTCTTTTTTTTACTTTCGTTTCTAGAAGTTATTATTTATGATTATTGCCGAAAATTTACAAAAAAGTTATGGTGAAGTTGACGTTTTAAAAGGTGTGCAACTTCATATAAAAAAAGGAGAGATTGTTGCTATTGTAGGACCGTCAGGTGCTGGTAAAACAACATTGCTTCAAATTTTAGGTACGCTAGACACACCTGAGAAAAACACAGATTTTCAATTAAAAATCAATAACACTTCTATTAAAAATTTACCTGATAACGAGATTTCTAAATTTAGAAATGAACATATTGGGTTTATTTTTCAATTTCATCAATTATTACCAGAGTTTACAGCACTAGAAAATGTTTGTATCCCGGCTTTTATTGGAGGAAAACAAAGAACTGAAGTTGAAAAAAGAGCTAAAGAATTACTTGCTTTTTTAGGCTTGTCACACAGAGAAAATCATAAACCAAATCAATTATCTGGAGGGGAACAACAACGAGTTGCTGTCGCAAGAGCGTTAATTAATAATCCGTCTGTTATTTTTGCTGATGAACCGTCTGGTAACTTAGATTCTGTTTCTGCAAAGAATTTACATGAGTTATTTTTTAAACTACGTGATGAATTTGGTCAAACTTTTGTGTTAGTAACTCATAATAAAGAATTAGCTGAAATGGCTGACAGAACTCTAACCATGAAAGACGGTGTTATTGTAGTATAACTTTACAGGTTTTACTAAAATCATTTTATGTAATTTTAGTTCCTAAAATATTATTACATGATTTGTGTTTCTTGTAAATCATCATTAACAGGCAAGTTTTGCTCTAACTGTGGTGAAAAGAGTGGTACTCCAAAAATAACTTTTAAGTCAACTATTCATAGTTCTTTAACTACAATCACTAATATGGATAAAGGTTTTTTGTATAATATTAAAAACCTTACTATAAAACCTAAAGTAATTGTTCAAGAGTATATAAACGGAAAACGAAAAGGAATATTTAACCCTATTTCATTTTTAATAATATCTATTACTGCTTATTTAATACTTGAATCGGTTTTAAAGCCAAATAATATTGCCACTCAAGAACAAATTAAAACTTTTAGAGAAGAACTTTCATTTAAAATAGGGTCAAGTGGTGGACAGTTTATAAAAGATTACTTTAAGTTCTTTTGGATATTAAATATCTTACCATTATCAATACTTACAAAAATATTTTTTAAACGTTATAACTTAGCAGAACATATTACTATTAATTCTTTTATACTGGGTTATATTACGTTGATATTTGGCAGTATTTCTCTTATAACTTTTAAATATTCGTTAATTTTTAACCCTGTAATTTATATCGCTTTAATATGGTATATTTATAGAGTTTTTCATGATAAAAATGAAAAATTAGCTTCTCTTTTAATTGCTGCTTTAATTGTATTTTTATTTATTCTATCAGTTATTGCATTTATTATAAGTATTGGTGCTGTTAAACTTTATATAAACTAACTTACAATAATGAATAAAATACTTTCACTAATCGTACTATTAATATCTCTTCACGTTTTTTCACAAGACAAAAGAGTACCTGTTGATACTATTGTAACCACTAACCATACTGCAACTATTAACGGAAAAAAAATAACGTACAAAGCACAAACAGGTACACAACCTGTATTTGATAGTAATGGTAATATTAAAGCGACCTTATTTTATACCTACTATCAAAGAACTAACATTAGTAATAGCCAAACAAGACCTATAGTTATGTCCTTTAATGGTGGTCCTGGTTCAGCTTCTGTTTGGATGCATATTGCCTACACCGGACCAAAAACACTTCGAATTGATGATGAAGGAAATCCAATTCAACCATACGGGATAAAAGATAATCCATACTCTATTTTAGATGTTTCAGATATTGTTTTTATAAACCCAGTTAACACAGCTTATTCAAGACCAGTTACTACTAAAGATGAAAAAGTTGATAAAAAATACTTTTTTGGTGTAAATGCGGATGCTAAGTATTTAGCCGATTGGCTAAATACGTTTGTTACTAGAAATAACAGATGGAAATCTCCTAAATATATTATTGGAGAAAGTTATGGAGGAACTCGTGTAATGCAATTAGCACATGAGTTACAAAGTAAACAATGGATGTATTTAAATGGTGTTATTATGGTTTCTCCCGCAGATTATAAACTACTTCGTACAGAAAGTTCTGAAGACTATGCTATAAACTTCCCATATTTTACTGCAGCTGCATGGTACCATCAACAATTAACTAATAAACTTCAGCAAAAAGACTTGTTAGATATTTTACCTGAATCTGAAAACTTTGCTGTAAACAAACTTTTACCTGCGCTTGCTAAAGGTGGTTACATAAAAAATGAAGAAAAAGAGGAAATAGCTTCACAAATGGCTTACTATTCTGGTATTAAAAAAGAGGTTATTTTAAAACATAATTTAGAAATTCCTAAAGCATATTTTTGGAAAGAATTATTAAGAGATTCTCAAGGAAAAACAATTGGTAGATTAGATAGTAGATATTTAGGGTTAGACAGACGTGAAACAGGGATAAAACCAGATTATAGTCCTGAACTAGTATCTTGGTTACATTCATTTACACCAGCTATTAATTATTACATCCAAAATGAATTACAATTTAAAACAGATGTTAAGTATAACATGTTTGGTCCAGTACATCCGTGGGATTTCTCCAATAATAATTCTCGAGAAAACTTAAGAAAAGCGATGGCTGAAAATCCGTATTTACAAGTTTTGGTTCAGTCAGGTTATTATGATGGTGCTACAACTTACAGTGCTGCTAAATACACACTTGGTAAGATTGACCCTAGTGGTAAACTTTTAGATAGAATGCATTTTAAAGGATACAGAAGTGGACACATGATGTATTTAAGAAAAGAAGATTTACAAAAGGCTAATAATGATTTAAGAACATTCATTTTAAATAGTTCTCAAAATATTGGTGCTGCTAAATATTAACAACAATGTAACTTTTTGGGGTTAATAGCAACTAATGGTAAAGCAATTTTATGAAAACTACCTTTAGAGAATTAATAACATTTATAAAAAAACCATCACTTACACATAAAAGCGGTAATTCAAATACGTTTACTGTTTTTTTACACATTTTTATATTAAGCATTTTAACAGGAATGTTTTTTGGTCCTATTTTAAGTTTAATTCAAGAAATGGGTTGGGTTGATATGGAAAATCATGCCATGAAAGAATTAATGGAAAAAACCTCTAAACTAACTGTATTTGCACTTGCTGTTATAGCTGCACCAATTATAGAAGAACTTATTTTTAGAGCGCCTTTAACTTTATTTAAAAAGCCTTTAGCCTTTAAAATTGGTTTTTATTTTTTAACAATAGCATTTGGACTAGTTCATTTATCAAATTTTGAAATTACTAACAATGTAATATATTTTGCTCCTATTTTAGTCGCTCCACAAATCGTTTTAGGTGGTTATTTAGGATTTATAAGAGTAAAATTTGGATTATTATATAGTATTTTACTTCATGCAGCCTACAATGCCTTCTTTATATTAGGTACATTTGCTGCAGATTTAATGTAGTATGACAAAAACCGAGTTAAAAGAATTTTTAGACGAAAAAGCTGCCTATTATGAAAATCCTGATTTTATAAGCAGTGATCCTATTCAAATACCTCATCAGTTTTCTGTAAAAGAAGATATTGAAATAGCAGGTTTTTTAGCCGCTACAATTGCATGGGGAAATAGAAAAATGATTATTAATAATGCCCAAAAAATAATTACATTAATGGGCAATAGTCCGTATGACTTTGTTTGTAATCATACTGAAGGTGACTTACATGACTTTGATGGTTTTGTTCATAGAACTTTTAATGCTGATGATTTAAAACACTTTGTAAGATCGCTTAAAAACATCTATCAAAATCACGGAGGACTTGAGGAAGCATTACAAATTAAAGATGCATCAACTAATTATAAAACAGCTATTCATCATTTTAAAACTATCTTTTTTGAAATTCCACACTTAAAAAGAACTCAAAAACATGTTTCTGACCCTGTGAAAGGATCTGCCTCAAAAAGAATTAACATGTATCTACGATGGATGACTAGAAATAACAACAAAGGAGTAGATTTTGGTATTTGGAAAAAACATAAAACAGCTCATTTACACTGTCCATTAGATGTTCATACAGGTAATGTGGCTAGAAAACTAGGTATTTTAACTCGTAAACAAAATGATTGGAAAGCTATTCTAGAGTTAGATGAGTCTTTACGAAAATTTAATCCTGAAGATCCAGTAAAGTATGATTTTGCCTTATTTGGACTTGGAGTATTCGAAAAATTTTAAATAAAAAAAGGAGGTAAAAACACCTCCTTTTATGATTTTATGTTTAGTAAGACATTAAATTTTTAAATGTTGTATTTAATTTGTGTAAGTTCAAATTATCATTAAATGCTATTTTAACATCCTTTAGTTTTCGCTCCAATTCATGTGATTTATTTTCTATTTTAGTTACATCACCAATACTTTTACTGTCATTCAATACCTTTTGAAGTGCCACTTGATAAGCAGTAAAGATTGATATATATTCTTTACTCAATGCCTCCACTTCATCTCTTATAAACTTTGCTTGGTTTAACGCATAAGTAGGATAAACTAATTTATTATTTACTAAATGCTGATTATAATTATAGGGTTGTAAGCTAATAATTGCATCAACCTGTTGTTGCACATTATCTTTGGTATAATATGAATTTATTAACTGAGTTAAACTTTGCTTGTCTTCATTGTTAATTTGTAATTGTGGATTTAAAGTATGTATTCTTTCCGAAGTATATTGAGTTAATAATAATACCAAACCTTCTTTTCGTACATCTAAATTCCCTAAGTTTTGTTCAAACTCAAGCTGAGCTTTAGCCAAGCCTTCATAGTGCTTTAAATATACTTGTAATGACTTTTTAAAGGCAACAACATCGTCTATTGTAACATCTTTTCCTTTCAAAGCATTTCCTATAACCAAATCTACTACAGATTTTATTGAGCTTACAACCGGAATCGCATTAGAAATTGCTTGAGTTATTGGTGACTTTATAATATTATCTACAAATAACAAAAATTTAGAGCTCTTAACACCGTTAATTTTCTTGTTACCTTTTATAATTTTTTGCTCTAAAATTGTAGTTATTTCCTCTGATAATGAAAAACCTAAATCAGTGTTATCTGGATTGTTTAAACTCGATATCTGATTTAAATAATCACTAGTAGCATCAAGTTGTTTAATAGCATTTAAACTAGAGTTTGCAGCAAAAACAAACTCTGTTGTATTAATAATTTTTTTTCTACGTTGCTCTAATTGTTTTTTTAGTCCAAATAATTCAGCATCGGTTAAATCTTGAATTTTTTTATTGTTAGAAGCCATTAACTCCTCAAAATTATCTACCTTTAAGACTATAGTATCCAGCTTTTTAGCATCTTTTAATAATGTAAAATAATTTTTATACAACACATTAACTGAGTCTTTTAAAGTTTGAGATTGTGTTTTAACTTGTACACCAATAATAAGTAGTAATAACAGTACTTTTTTCATCTTACTTAATTTATAATAGTTTGGGGTTTCTAAGGTTTAACAATTATAAAAATAATAGTTTATAAAATACAATTGCTCGCCTATCAAAAATCAAAATAGTGAGTTATCATATATCGTGCCTTTTTTTGTTTATCCAAAAACATAAAACGTTAAACATTTTGTATATTTGCATTAAATAGTAATTATTTTACCATAAAAAAATCAGCGTATGTTCGGTTTATTTTCTAAAAAATCACCTAAAGAAAAGTTATTAGCACAACACAAAAAACTTTTAAAAGAAGCCCACAGTTTATCTTCAGTTAACAGAAAACTTAGTGATGATAAAATATACGAAGCTGATTTATTAATGAAAAAAATTGAACAATTAGATAAATAATCATAGTATGAGTACTGAAAAAAAACCTGATTATGTAGTTTTTAATGAAGAAACACAAAAATATGATGCTGCCTTAAAACCTTACGCTACTTCTGTAGGAGCGCCTGTTATAACAACCACAGATACTGCTGCATGGAAAAATAGAAGTATTAACAAGGTAAATCATAAAATATCAGCTAAATTTTTAGAACTTAAAGCAGAATATGATAAAATGATGGAAGAGTTTGAGTATAACAAACTTATTTTTGATGCTAATTTCTCTTTTGAACCAATTATTGGTGAAGTATACCATTTGTATAAAAGGGATAACAATGATTATTTTCTTTCTATAATTGCTCCAAATCAATGTAATTTTAATTTTATTGGTAGTTTTTATTTAAATACAGATCAAATTTGGCAAAAAGTTGATCAAGATTCTAACGCTTCCTCATAATAGTAACCTATGAAAAACAATCAAAAAGTATATATAATTGGAGCTGGTGTAAGTGGTTTAATAGCTGCTATTAATCTTGAAAAAGAAGGATTATCTCCTACAATAATTGAAGCGGATAATGCCGTAGGAGGACGAGTGCAAAATGATATAGTTAATGATTATATTTTGGATCGTGGCTTTCAGGTATTACTAACATCATATCCTGCTGCACAAAAATATCTAGATTATAAAAAGCTAGATTTATCATATTTTTTACCTGGAGCAGTAATTTTTAAAAATAAAACACAAAAAGTAATTGGAGATCCTACCAGAAGCTTACAACTGCTTATTCCAACCCTATTTTCTGGTATTGGTACAATCAAAGATAAATTTAAAATATTACAGTTAAACAGATTGTTAAAAAAGAAATCTATAGATGATATTTTTAAAACCAAAGAACAAACAACTTTAAGTTATTTAGAAGACTTTGGATTTTCAGAAAATATAATTCATGATTTTTTCCAACCTTTTTTCTCTGGTATTTTTTTAGAAACTAAACTGAATACTTCTAGTAGAATGTTTGAATTTGTTTATAAAATGTTTGGTGAAGGTTTAGCTGCAATTCCTAAAAAAGGAATCGGAGAAATTACTAAACAATTACATCAACAACTTAAAAACACTACCATTTTATTTAACACAAAAGTTAAAGAAGTGTCTCATCAAAAAATTACACTTGAAAATGGAGATGTTTTATCTGGTGATTACATAATAGTTACTGCTAACCATAGTGATTTAATTCCGAATTTAAAAAGTCAAAAAACTGCTTGGAAATCATGTTATAACTTATATTTTGAGCTAAACCATAAAAATATAAACAAACCTTTGATTGGTTTAGTTCCTGATAAAAATAGCATTATAAACAATATTGTTTTCTCAAGTTCGCTACAAACTAATCCCAACAATAATCATATAATTTCTGTTACTGTTGTAGATAATCAAAACCTATCTGAAGAAGAATTAATTATTAAAGTTTCAACTGAACTTGATTTATTTTGTAATATCAAAATATCTAAGTTTTTAAAAATGTATTTTATTCCTAAATCTTTACCAGATATAAACCATTTACAATATGAGTCAAACCCATCAGAAACTCAGTTAACGCAAAGTATATTTTTAGCTGGAGATTTACAGTTAAACGGATCCCTAAATGCTGCAATGTTATCGGGTGAAAAAGCCGCCTTGGGCGTTTTAGAAGCAGCTGAAAAAACCATTATCAACTGATTATCAATCACTAACTTTAACAAAAACCACTTTTTTAGTTTTTTTTCTTTTCGTATTTTTGAAAAGTTATGAGATATAATTTACTAAATATGAAAGGATTAGACATTTTTACATCTAATCTGAACGCGGAAGATTACAATTCATTAATATCTTCTCTACCTAAACAAGATTCGTTAGAAACTGTACTATTAAGTTGGGGACTTAAAGATTTATTTGAAGGGAGTGATGAAATTAAAGATCTATATGCTGTAAAAGCTTTAGCTAACAACTATAAATGGAATGTTAATGTATCCCAGCTTTTAAAACAACATAAATACCAATCATTAGTAATTACCGATGCTGACAAAAATATTATTTGGGTAAATGATGGGTTTTCAAAAATGACTGGATACTCAAAAGAGTTTGCAATCAATAAAACTCCTCGTTTTCTTCAAGGAAAAGCGACAAGTGAACGCAGTAGAGGCAGAATTAGAAATAAGTTATTAAAAGGAGAGCCTTTTAAAGATATTGTAATTAATTATCGAAAAGACAAAACGGAATATAAATGTGAACTACGTGTTTTCCCTTTATATAATAATAAAACAACGCATTACATAGCGTTAGAGAAAGAAGTTATATAAAAAAAGCGAGCTTAGGCTCGCTTTTTTTAATCTATAATATTAATTGTACCAGTCATAACTGTATGAAATTCACAGTTATAATACAGTGTGTTTGGAGCATTATCTGGAACTTCAAAAATTACTTTTCCAGATATTGAACCATTGTTAGTAACTCCATCACTAAAAGCTCCTGAAGTTCCCGTACCTTGAACTGAATTAATATAGAACGGATGTCCTGGTGTATTCATTTCAAAAACATAAGTTTTACCTCTAGTTAAAGTTATATCTGGGTTTTCTGAATCAGTAAAACCTCCTCCATTAAACACGTATGAAGCCGTTCCATTATTTGTTATTGTATAAGTAGCTTCTATCTCTAAAGGTAAATTTTCATTTACTCCAATATTACCTTGGGCTACAATAGTAGCTAGGTCTTGATCACTTAAATGAACATTAACATATGCATTGATTGAAAGAAAATCATCATAACTAACAGAACTTCCTCCAACTAAACTTGAAACTTGTGTTTTGCTAATTCCGGTATCTCCATTAACTGGATTTAACCCAACAATAATATCTCCTCCTGTAGAAGCATCATTTTGATGGATGTGAGCTGGATGTGACCCTCCACTTGGGGTTCCATCTAAATCTATAGTTACTAGTGTTGAATTATTAAGTCGTTGCGCAAATTCAACAGTTCCACTTATACCATTCACATCTTTTTCAGATAATGTATACACTTTACGAACACCTGTTAATTCATTTTGCCCAATATCTCCCTGCGCTACGATACTAGCTAAATCTTGCTGACTCAAATGTACATTTATATAGCCATTAAAATCTAATAATTGTTCATAAGTAATTGGTGTTCCATCATCTAGTGCGTTTACAGAAGTAGAACTTTCTCCTGTATTTCCATCTACAGCATTTAATGAAACAGCAATACCTCCGCCCTCTATTGCAGTATTAAAATGAATATGAGCTGGATGATTTCCTCCAGGAGGTGTGTTTTGTAATTGCAATTCTACAACTGTTGAACCATCTGAAACTTCTCTAAAAGTAGCAGTTCCGCTTATTAAAGGTTCAATTACCGACCCTAGTGTGTAAATTTTCACATTCCCTGTAAAGTCGACTGCTGATCCGTTGTTATTGTCATCATCATCGCTTCCGCAACTTGCGAAAATGAAAAAAGATGAAACTAGTAATAGTTTGATAAAATTTTTCATGAGTTAAGATTTAAAATTGAAATAAAAACTGTAAATCAAACACTTAAAAGTGCTTTCATGTAAATTTACGCAATTTATACTATGTAAAGAAAAATTTTGTTTACAAATAACAATTAAAAAGTAAACAAAACTAAATTAGATCACAATACCAAAAACTAGTATCATAGTTTTCTGTATCATTTTTTGAGCTTGTATGGCAATTTTCTTCTTTATCTTCATGTAATGTATATGATTTTAACACCTTCTCACCTATTTTAAAATTTACTGGTTGTTTAAAAATAGGACCATCAAATACAAAAGTGTGAAACTCACCATTTTCACCACAAACATCAACATTATTGGGTAAATCTTTTACAAACTCTTCATCTATAATCCTACCTACAAATTCTTTTCCAAGTAATTTAGCATTTACGCATACTGTAATAGCTTTAAAACCTAAATCTAAAAATTCTTGTAGTACTTTTTTAGTATTTTGTTTCCATAAAGGATAAACACCAGATAAACCTACCTCTGCTAACTTACTATCTCTATAATTTTTTAAATCTTCTAAAAAAATATCTCCAAAAATGGAATATTTAACTTCATTTCCTACAAACTCCATCATTTGAGATTTCATTGTTGAGTTATACAACTCCATGTTCACATCTGCGGGAAAATAAAGCTTTTTAAGAGGTAAATCTAAAGATGCAACTTGAGCATCTAATAAAGACTCTCGCAATCCATGCATAGATATTCTTTTGTAATCTTTATTGACATTAGTTAATAACGTTGTTATTAAAAATTCTTCTTGTTGTTGAATTTTATACAATGCTAGCGCAGCGTCTTTTCCTGAACTCCAATTAAAAAAAGCTTTTTTCATGAATACAAATATCAACAAAAAACCCTGCTAATGCAGGGCCTGTACAATTATTTTTTTCTTTGGTTTAATGGAACTGGTTTTTCTTGTTTAACAGTTGGTTTACCATATAAATCAAAATCACCTGCTTCAAAAATTTCTACGTCTATAAACTCGCCTAATTTAATGTAATACTCGCGAGCATCTACTATAACATCATTATCCACATCGGGTGAGTCAAATTCTGTTCTTCCATAGTAATATTCACCATCTTTTCTATCAAATAAACATTTGAATGTTTTTCCTATTTTTTGTTGATTTAACTCCCATGAAATTTGGCTTTGTACTTCCATTATTTCATTTACACGGCGGAACTTTACATCTGCAGGAACATCATCCTCTAAAACATAAGCACCTGTATTTTCTTCATGTGAATACTCAAAAGCTCCTAAACGCTCGAAACGCATTTCTTCCACCCAATCTTTTAACTCTTGAAACTGCGCTTCCGTTTCTCCTGGATATCCAACAATCAACGTTGTTCTAATAGCCATATCTGGAACTGCTTCACGAAATTTATGAATTAATGCTGTGGTTTTTTCATGCGTAGTACCACGTTTCATTGATTTTAAAATCTCTGTATTTATGTGCTGTAAAGGAATATCTAAATAATTACAAACTTTTGGTTCGTTTTTCATTACCTCTAACACATCCATAGGAAAACCAGTTGGAAATGCATAATGCAAACGTATCCACTCAATTCCTTCTACCTTTACTAACTCTTTTAATAAATCTGCTAACGCACGTTTTTTATAAATATCTAATCCGTAATAGGTTAAATCTTGTGCAATTAACATGATTTCTTTAATACCTTTTTGGGCTAGTTTTTGTGCCTCGGTAACCAAATCCTCAATTGGTGTGGATTTATGCTTACCACGCATTAAAGGAATAGCACAAAAAGAACAAGGTCTGTCACAACCTTCTGCTATTTTTAGATACGCATAGTGTTGAGGAGTGGTGGTTAATCGTTCTCCTATTAATTCATGTTTATAATCTGCTTCTAAAACCTTTAATAAATTAGGCAAATCATGAGTACCAAAATATTGATCTACATTGGTTATTTCGGCCTCTAAATCTGGTTTATAACGTTCACTTAAACACCCCGTAACAAACACTTTATCTACCTCACCTGCTTCTTTTCTTTGTGCGTAATGTAAAATAGTATCTACACTTTCTTCTTTTGCTTTACCAATAAATCCACAGGTATTTATTACAACAATATTACCATCGTCATTCTCATCTTCATGTACTACGTTTTTACCATTGGCTTTTAACTGTCCCATTAACACTTCACTATCGTAAACATTTTTAGAGCAACCTAAAGTAACTACGTTAATTTTGTTTTGCTTTGTTGTTTTTGTACGCATATCAAAAATTTGGACTGCAAAGATACATTTTAATTAAACCTTTATTATATTTTAAGGTCTTAAAATATAAAATTAACACATGAAACCTAAGTCTTTACTTGTATTTATATGTTTATCGTTGTTTTTAAACTGTACTTCTGATACTGATAATTCTGTAACAGATGATATTGATAATGATGAAGTTTATTTCCCTCCTATTAATTCTGATATATGGGAATCTAAAAGTTTATCAGAGCTTGGATGGAATGAGAATGAACTACAGCCTTTACTTTCATATTTAGAAGAAAAAAATACCAAAAGTTTTATAATACTGTACAACGGAAAAATAGTTATTGAAAGCTATATGAATAACCATACCGCCTCAGATTCTTGGTATTGGGCAAGCGCTGGAAAAACATTAACAGCTACAGTTACAGGTATAGCATAAGATGAAAACATTATAAACATCAACAACAAGGTATCTGACTATATTGGCATAGGATGGACCAACGCTCCATTAGAAAAAGAAAATCTAATTACGTGTAAAAACCTTTTGTCAATGAATTCTGGATTGGATGATTCTTTAGGAGAAAGTATTGAACCACAAGACTTACAATATTTGGAAGATGCTGGTACTCGTTGGGCGTATCATAATGTATATGTAAAACTACAAGATGTGATTGCTGAAGCTAGTAATAGTACTTATGATAGTTATTTTAATACCAAACTAAAAGATAGAATTGGTATGAGTGGATTATGGACTAATTTAGGAGATTTACGCGTGTATTTTAGTAACACCCGAAGTATGGCTCGTTTTGGTTTACTAATTTCTGCCAACGGAAAATGGGAAAATACGCAAGTAGTATCAGAAAACTTTATATATGAAGCAACTAATACTTCTCAAAACATTAATGAAGCTTACGGATATTTATGGTGGTTAAATGGAAAAAACAGTTACCGTTTACCTCAAACTCAACAAGAATTTTCTGGTAAATTAATTCCAAATGCTCCCGATGATATGTTTTGTGCTTTAGGTAAAAATGATCAGAAAATATATGTTGTTCCCAGTAAAAAACTGGTAGTAATACGTATGGGGGAAGCTGCTAATGAAGATAACTTTGCGCTATCTAACTTTGATAATGAATTGTGGCAAAAAATAAATTTAATAATTAACTAAAAAGATACTTTTAAAGTATCTTTTTAGTTAATTATAATTTTATCCTATTTATAGTTTTCAGGTAATTTTCTAATAGGTTGTAAAGTCTCATATGCTTTAGCCAAACTCAACAATTTAAACTCTGACTGTGGCAAGCCAATAAATGTTAAACTAATAGGTTCTCCGTTATTTTTATACCCCATCGGAACTGTTAAATTAGGATATTCAGCGACTGCTGAATATGCAGCATGGTAATTGTTAATTGATAAAATAGCATCTAAACTATGAGCTTTAAAAGCATTAAAATATGTAATACCTTCGTTTTTTAGTTGATTTTTAATTACTGTTAATTGCGCTATTGAAGTTGAATCATTCACAATACCTTCAAATAATTGCTGTCCGTATGGAGCTCTTACCAATGAGTCTTTTTTATTAAAAACAATTACATCATTTACTGATTTTACCGACATTTTTGTACTTTCTAAATATGCAGGTAAATCATGTTTCATATCAATATTAAGTAAGGTTAAAAAACCTTTTAAACTAGTTTGACTAGGACTAATTTCAATAATCTCTACTCCTGCATTTTTAATATTTGTAATTGTTTTCTTATAAATACTATCTGTCAGTAATGAAGTAAAAACACCTAATCTTTTACCTTTTAAACTAGTTTCTTTTAATGAAGTATCTATATCGCTTAACTCTATTGATTTTTCATCTTGAACATCGCAGCCTAATAAGGCTTTAAATAAAATAAAGTTATCTGTTACATTTTTAGTCATAGGACCTGGCGTATCTAAAGTACTCGAAATAGGAACTATACCACCTCTGCTTAATACACCAATTGTTGGTTTTAAACCAACTACAGAATTTAAGCTTGATGGTGATGTTATTGAACCTGCCGTTTCTGTTCCTATAGTTGCTACTGCGTAATTTGCTGCCGTAGCTACACCGCTTCCGGCACTTGAACCTCCTGTTTCAAAAATTTTTCTACCATATGGATTCAATGTTTGTCCACCAACAGAACTATAACCTAATGGACAGCCAGAACAGAAATAGTAAGCCCACTCACTTAAATTTACTTTTCCTAAAATTAAGGCTCCTTCCTTTTTAAGTTGTTTTACAATAAAAGCGTCTTGCGTATTATTATTTTGCAATGCAAGAGCTCCGGCTGTGGTTGGCATTTTTTGAGTATTGATATTATCTTTCAATAAAATTGGCATTCCAAATACAGATTCATTATCAATCTTATTTTTCTTTGCATAGACATCTTTTGCTTTTGCTTCGTCCAGTATTGAAGGATTTAAACTAATAATCGCATTTAAGTATTTTGTAGAATTACTTTCAAACTTATGAATTCTATACAAATAAAAAAGTGTCAACTTCTCATAACTTAAATTTCCATCTTTTATAGATTGTTGTATACTAGGAATTGTTTTTTCTAAAATGAATGGAGATATTTTTTGATATTCATCTTCTGCAAAGTTTGATAACTCCTGTTGAAACGGCATAAATACTTCATTCATATCCAATACTTTGGATTGTATTAATTTGAACTGCATTCGAGCATTTTCATGTTCTTTTTGTAATGCTATTTCTGATGTTTCGTCGTATTTTTTAAATGATTTTAACTCTTTTACTGGTTGAGTACAAGCAATAAACCAAAGTAGTATTAATAGTAAATAATAATTTTTCACGGTTAGTATTTTATCGATTCCTCTCAAAGATAAGAATTCATTAAATAAAAAAACGCTTCTTATTTACAAGAAGCGTTTTACTGAATTTATATACTTTATGGTTATTTAAAAAATGAATCAACAAATTCAAATTTATTAAACACCTGCAAGTCATCTATACCTTCTCCAACTCCAATATACTTTACTGGTATTTGAAATTGATCAGAAATACCAATCACAACACCACCTTTTGCTGTACCGTCTAATTTAGTAACGGCTAAAGATGTTACTTCTGTTGCTTTAGTAAACTGTTTTGCTTGTTCAAATGCATTTTGACCTGTAGAACCATCTAAAACTAGTAAAACATCGTGTGGTGCATCTGGCACTACTTTTTGCATTACTCTTTTTATTTTAGATAACTCATTCATTAAATTAACTTTGTTATGTAAACGTCCGGCAGTATCAATAATAATTACATCTGCATTTTGATTAATTCCAGATTTTACGGTATCAAAAGCAACAGATGCAGGATCAGAACCCATTTCTTGCCTAATTATAGGAACATCTACTCTATCAGCCCAAACCTGTAATTGATCAATTGCAGCAGCTCTAAAGGTGTCAGCAGCTCCTAAAACTACATTTAGACCTTGTTTTTTAAATTGAGATGCTAACTTACCAATAGTTGTAGTTTTTCCTACTCCGTTAACACCTACTACCATCAATATATACGGCTTAGTATTTTTTGGAATGGTAAATTCAGTATCATTGCCAACGTTAGTCTCAGAAAGTAATCCTGCTATTTCTTCGCGTAATATTTGATTTAACTCTTCGGTCCCTAAATATTTATCACGAGCAACACGTTCTTCAATTCTTTCGATAATTTTTAAGGTTGTATCTACACCAACATCAGAAGAAACTAGTACTTCTTCTAAATTATCTAACACATCATCATCTACTTTAGACTTCCCTGCAACCGCTTTAGATAATTTATCAAAAAAACTAGTTTTAGTTTTTTCTAAACCTTTATCTAAAGTCTCTTTTTTCTCTTTTGAAAAAATTCTTTTTAAAAAGCTCATTTCTTAGTTTTTACATTACATATTATCCATTAAAAATTATACCAGTTTAATTTTAAGACATTATGGCATACATTTTATACGAATAGTAATGGGTTTTAGTTTGATTAGTTGATTTACAGGTCAAAAATAGTATTTTTATGACATAAAAAAAGCTACTCTCTAATGAAAGTAGCTTTTTTAAACTGTTTAACAAGAATTACTTTTTAGCTAAAAAGTCATTTACTTGTGTTGGATCCATAATTGCTTCAACAAAAGTGTAAGCTCCACTTTTAGGAGACTTTACCATTTTGATAGCTTTGGTTAATCTTTTAGAACCTGTTTGTAATGTTGCTACTGATTTCTTTGCCATGACTATAGGTTATTTGTTGTTATCTCAACAACTTTATTATTTAATTTCTTTATGAACTGTCATTCTCTTTAAGATTGGATTAAATTTCTTTAATTCCATTCTATCAGGAGTATTCTTTTTATTCTTTGTAGTAATGTAACGAGAAGTTCCTGGTTGACCAGACTCTTTGTGCTCAGTACATTCTAATATAACTTGAACTCTGTTTCCTTTTTTTGCCATCTCTCTATTATTTTATCTAGTCAGGAATTATTTAGCTAAAAATCCTTTTGCTCTTGCTTCTTTTATAACAGCAGAAATCCCTTTCTTGTTAATATTTTTTAATGCAGAAGCAGATATTTTTAACGTTACCCATTTATCTTCTTCTGGAATATAGAAACGCTTAGTCATTAAATTAGCGTTAAATTTTCTTTTTGTTCTATTTAAAGCGTGTGATACGTTGTTTCCTACCATCGCTTTCTTTCCTGTTAATTCACAAACTCTAGACATCTTGTTGACAGTTTTTAGTGTTATTTCTAAACGAGGTGCAAATATACAAACTTTTTAACCAATTAAACAAAATATTAGCTGTTAATTTTTTAGAATTATTTTTCTTGTTAATTCTACAGCTTTTGCTACGGTTCTATTAATTACTTTTTCTCTTGGTTGGCCAAAATTAAACTCATGTACCTCAACTCCGTTTGTAGTTGCTATACCAATGTATACCAAACCAACCTCTTTATCATTTTCATCTGTAGTAGGTCCAGCGTTTCCTGTTACTGAAATAGCATAATCTGTTTGTAATTTTTGCTGTGCGCCTAATGCCATTTCTTCCGCTACTTGCTTACTTACTACCGTGTGCTTTTTAATGGTTGTTTCCGAAACCCCTAATAGTTGTTGTTTAAGTTCGGCTGTATAAGTAATTAATCCTCCTTTAAAATATTGAGAAGCACCTGGTACTGCAACCAAACTTGAAGCTATTTTCCCTCCTGTGAGACTCTCAGCAGTTGCGATTGTTTGATTTCTCTGTTTTAGTAAATCTCCTAATTGTGCTTCTATACTCCCCTCTCCTTCATAACCTGTAAAAATATCAGCTACTAACAAAGCTAACTCATTAGCCTTTGAAGTTATTTCATCAAGAATTTTATCCTTTTCATTTCCTTTAGCGGTTAAACGTAAGCGTACTCTACCTAAAGCTGGCAAATATGCTAACTTTATGTAATTTGGTAACGAGTTTTCAAAATCTTCTATTCGCTCTGCAATTGAACTTTCTCCTAAACCGTAAGTTAAAAGTGTTTTATGAAATATGAATGGTAATTTAAATTGCTCACGAATTCTTGGTATTACCTCATTTGTGATTAGGCCTTTCATTTCGTATGGAACACCTGGTAATGAAATAAAAACAGTATTATTTTCATAAAACCACATGCCAGGAGCTGTTCCAAGTTTATTATGTAACCAAGTAGCTTTGGTTGGCATTAACCCTTGTTGTTTATTTAATTCACCAAAAGGAATATCATATTTAGCAAATAAAGCCTGCACATGAGTAACTACCTTTTCATTTAAGACCAAAGTATCATTAAAATAGTTAGCTAAGGTAATTTTGGTAATATCATCTTTTGTAGGTCCTAATCCTCCAGTGATAATTACCAAATCTGCTCTTGATTCAGCTTCTTTTAAAGCGTTTAAAATATGTTCTTTTTCATCTTGAATAGACGAAATTTGATAAACAGACACACCAATCTTATTCAACTCCGTGGCAATCCACTGAGAATTTGTATCAACTATTTGTCCGATTAAGATTTCATCTCCAATCGTTATAATTTCTGCGTTCATTAAATTTTTAAAATGAAAAAGTTATAGAATAGTATATTACACTATTTAACTTTGATTTGAAAAGATTGTTTACCTGCTATTACTCCTGTTAAAACATCATTTTCTTCTACTTTGCCAACACCTGCTGGTGTACCTGTAAAAATAATATCTCCTTTTTTAAGAGTAAAGTATTGAGAAACATATGCTATCAACTCATCTATCTTCCATAACATATTAGCTGTGTTTCCATCTTGAACAACAGTATCATTTTTATGAAGTTGAAATGATAAATTGGCTAAGTCAAATTCTTCTTTTGGGTAAAATTCTCCAACAATAGCACTGCCATCAAAAGCCTTCGCTTTTTCCCAAGGCAATCCTTTTTCTTTACAAACCGCCTGAACATCTCTTGCGGTAAAATCGATTCCTAATCCAACAGTATCATAATATTTATGAGCAAACTTTGGAGCAATATGTTTACCTACTTTATTAATTTTTACCAAAACCTCAACTTCATAATGTACATCGTTAGAAAAGGGAGGTATGAAAAATGGCATTTTTTTGGGTAGTATTGCAGAATCTGGCTTCAAAAAAACCACAGGATTTTCTGGTCTTTCATTGGCTAATTCTTCTATATGTTTTGCGTAATTACGCCCAATACAGATAATTTTCATAAGTGTAAAATGATGGGTTAAAATTTAAACTATAACTTGTTTAACTAGCTATATAATAGTACAAAAACTACTATGGTATCCATTTTTTAGGGAAGTTTGGCTTACGTTTTTCTAAAAACGCATCACGTCCTTCTTTAGCTTCATCTGTCATGTATGCTAAACGAGTAACTTCACCAGCAAACACCTGTTGTCCAACCATACCATCATCTGTTAAATTCATTGCAAATTTTAACATTTTGATAGACGTAGGTGATTTTTCTAAAATTTCCTGTGCCCAATCAAAAGCAGTTTGTTCTAACTCATCATGAGGAATTACAGCATTTACCATTCCCATTTCATAAGCTTCTTGTGCCGAATAATTCCTTCCTAAGAAAAATATTTCACGTGCTTTCTTTTGACCAACCATTTTTGCCAAATAAGCAGATCCATATCCTGCATCAAAAGAAGTTACATCTGCATCTGTTTGTTTAAAAATAGCGTGTTCTTTACTTGCTAATGTTAAATCACAAGTTACATGTAAGCTATGTCCGCCTCCAACAGCCCAACCAGGAACCACACAAATTACAGCTTTAGGCATGAAACGAATTAATCTTTGAACTTCTAAAATATTTAAACGGTGATAACCATCTTCTCCAACATATCCTTGATGTCCTCGTGCATTTTGATCACCTCCAGAGCAAAAACTCCAAACTCCATCTTTAGTTGACGGTCCTTCAGCCGATAATAACACCACACCAATATCCGTATCTTCATGAGCGTCATGAAAAGCATCTAATAATTCCGCTGTTGTGTGCGGACGGAATGCGTTACGCACATTAGGCCTGTTAAAAGCAATTCTAGCTACGTTATGTGATTTTTTATAGGTAATATCATCGTAAACTTTTGCAGTTTTCCAATCTGGTTTTATCATAATTTTATAAAATTGTCGTTATTAAGTACAACAAAAATACACAATAACTTTATTTTATCTTTTTATATTTGACAAGTTAACCTATATCCCAATGAAAAAAACATTATTTTTAATTGCTTTTACAATTTGTTCAGTGGTTGCTGCACAAACTACCTTTACTAAAAAAATTAGCTCTTCCGAGTTTGGCAGAGATCGTAACATAAAAATTCATCTTCCTCAAGGCTATGACACCGACACTGTTCATAAATACCCTGTAGCTATTGTATTGGACAATGATTATTTATTTGATTTATACGTAGGAAACTCAAAAATTTATGCAAAAGGAGATTTAGCCCCTAAACAAATTGTTGTTGGCTTAGATACTGATTACAGTATAAATCAAGATGTTTCTACAGTAAGAGCTAATGGTGCCTTAACAAATAATAGCAGTAAATTTTACAACTACATAAAAAAAGAAGTTATTCCATATTTAGATGTTAACTACAAAACCTCTCCTTTTTTAACAATTGTTGGAGATGGTATTGGTGCTAACTTTTTATTACATTTTTTAAAAGAACAAAAACCTTTTTTTAACGCCTACATTGCTATTTCTCCTGAAATGAACCAACAAATGGCTCGCTTAATTGGAACATATAACTTAAAAAGATTAGACAAAATAGATAATGATTTTTATGTATACTTGAGTACAAATCCATTTGAAAATCAAGATAGCAAAAAACTTTACAAGCAACTTACCGATGCTTTAACAAATCTTGACACCCAAAGGTTACATTTAACTTTTGATAAGTTTGATGACTCTCCTACTAAAGTGGCTGCTATTTCAAATGCTATCCCTAGAGCTTTTGCAAAAACATTCTCTTTATACTCTAAAATTACTAGAGATGAATATAACGAGTATGTAAAAGATTTAGATCCGTTAGAAGCCATAAAGTACTTAGAAAGAAAATATTTAGACATTGAATATTTATACGGTACTAACACAAATGTAAGAATGGAAGATATTTTTACAATTGAAGGTATAGTTATTGACAAAATGGATGGTGATTACCTTCGTGTTTTAGGTGATTTTGTAATGATTAAACATCCAGACTCTCATTTAGGAGAATACTACGTAGGAAAATACCACGAATTAGGGAAAAACTATGAAATGGCCTTATTTTACTACAAAGAAGCTTATGGCAAAATGGAGCTTTCAGACCCAAATGCTGAGGCTTTTTATGAAAATATTCGTCGTGTAGAAAAAGCTGGTATTCAAGCTAAAAAAGAACAAGATGCTCCTGTTGAAGACGACATTCCTTTAGAGGACGACGAAGAAGATGAGGACGAAGAAGAGGAATAGGCTATTTTAGCACTATTCTATCTTCTTGTAAATCTATTTTTTGTTGTTTATACAAACTACCAATAGCTCTTTTGAATGCTTTTTTACTCATTTGTAAGTGAAATTTTATAGCTTCAGGAGAGCTTTTATCTGTTAAAAGTAAAAAACCTTTTTCTTCTAATTTAGCTAATACTTTATCTACATCTGTATCTATAACATTTCTAAAACCTTGAGGACGTAACGAAACATCTATTTTTTCATCTTCCCTTATCTTCTTTACATATCCTGTAGTTTTCATTCCTTCTTCTAAGTCAGAAAAAACTTCATTTGCATACAACAACCCTTCATAGGTTTGATTAATTAGTACAGTATAACCTAAAGCTGTTCTTACACCAATTACCAAATCTACTTTATCTCCTTCTTTTAAATCCATTATAAACTTTTAAAATATTGTTGCAAAACTACATCGTTTACATCAGACGGTGTAACTATTTCTAATATTTTTGGTTGATTGCTTACTTTATAAAAATCTTTTAACTGACTTTTAACTGAATTAATATCAGTAGCCAAATAGTAATCAAAGCCAAACATTTTCGCTAAATTCTCTGCTTTTAAACCATGAGGAGTTTCAAAATAAGAAAGCGAATTAGTAGATTTTGGTCCAGGAATTATTTTAAAAATACCACCTCCATCATTATTAAGTAAAATAATTCTAAAATTTTTAGGTGTGTGTGAGTTCCACAAAGCATTACTATCATAAAAAAAACTAATATCTCCTGTAATAAACACTGTTGGTTCTTTTACGGCAAACGCAGCCCCAATAGCAGTGCTAGTACTTCCGTCTATACCACTAGTTCCTCTGTTACAAAAAACTCGAAAACTCGAGTTTACATCAAACAACTGTGCATATCGAATTATAGAACTATTACTAATTTGCACCTGTGAATTTTCTGGAATGGATGTTAAGATATCTTCAAAAACTTTTAAATCAGAATAAGGAGCTGTTTTTAAATACAAATTATGTTGAATTGTTCTAGCTATCTTTTCTTTTAACCATTTTTCTTGATAATTTTCACTTGTTGCTACTGATTTTTTTAATACTACTGAATTTAACTTTTCTAAAAAAACAGCAGGTTTTTGCTTGAAATACTCAGATAAACAAAAATATGTATCCATTTTAGTATGTTCATCCACATGCCAATGATGTGTTGGTTGATATTTTCTTAAAAACTGTTTAATTCTTTTAGAAATTACCATTCCTCCAAAAGTTAGCAATATATCTGGCTTAAGATTTTCTAAATCATCATCTTTAAGCTTGGTAATTAATTTATCAATAGCGTTTACAAAAACATCGTTATGTAGGTTTGACGTTGTTTCTGTCATTACTAAAACAGATTGGTCTTCTACAAGCTTATTTAACTCTTTTTGTACTTTTTCAGAAGGAAAATTAACTCCTACTAACACCAACTTTTTTTCTGCACTGTTCCAAATTGATGAAATTTTATGAAAATCAATTTGACTATCATCTAACACAGTTTTATTTAAAGCTAGAAAATTAAAACTATTTAATTTAGAAGTTGTTTCATACAAAGGTTCATCAAAAGGAACGTTAATATGTACAGGTCCTTTTTGTTGGTTTGCTATCTGTAATGCGTTTGCTACTAAGCTTATATTTTGTTGAAGTGTTTTCTTATCTGGGTCAGCGCTTAAATTTGCACTATTTAAAATATGGTTTTGAAAAACATTTTCTTGTCTAATTGTTTGTCCATCACCAATATCAATTAAATGCTTGGGTCTATCTGCTGAAATTACAACCAGCGGTATTTTACTGTAAAACGCTTCTGCAACGGCTGGATAATAATTTAACAATGCAGAACCTGATGTACAAATTACTGCCACTGGCTTTTGTTGCTGTTGAGCAATTCCCATCGCAAAAAAAGCTGCACAACGCTCATCTACAACACTAATAGCTTCTATTGTTTTACTATTTGAAAAACCAATAGTTAATGGCGCATTTCTAGAACCAGGTGAAATTACTACAGTAGAAATATTATACTGCTCACAAGCAGCTAATACTAATTGGGCAAGTTGTTTTTTTGGATACATTAAACACAAAAATATTATTAAAAAAGAAAATCCACACCATAAGTGTGGATTTCTCTATTATTTATTTTGGTTCTTTTTAGTTACCTTTCTTATAATCAGCTAAAAACTTTTCTAAACCAATATCTGTTAACGGATGTTTTAATAAGCCAGAAATAGCACTTAAAGGCCCAGTCATAACGTCTGCTCCAATTTTTGCACAATCAATAACATGCATGGTGTGACGAACAGAGGCTGCTAAAATTTCTGTATCAAACATATAATTATCATAAATCTGACGAATTTCTGCAATTAAGTTTAAACCGTCTGTAGATATATCGTCTAAACGACCAATAAAAGGAGACACATAAGTTGCTCCTGCTTTTGCTGCTAATAATGCTTGACCAGCTGAAAACACAAGAGTTACGTTGGTTTTAATTCCTTTGTCAGAAAAATACTTACATGCTTTAATACCATCAGCAATCATAGGTAGTTTAACTACTATTTGCGGGTTTAAAGCAGCTAATGCCTCACCTTCTTTAATCATCCCGTCAAAATCAGTTGCAATAACCTCAGCAGAAACATCACCCTCTACAATCTCGCAAATAGCTTTATAGTGATTTAAAATGTTTTGTTCTCCTGTGATACCTTCTTTTGCCATTAAAGACGGATTTGTAGTTACTCCATCTAAAATACCTAAAGCTTGCGCTTCTTTAATTTGATCTAAGTTAGCTGTGTCAATGAAAAATTTCATGTACTTTATATTTAATAGTTGTGTTTTAATTTTTAAGGCGTTCGAACGGCAATACGTTTAATCTGTTATTTTTAATGAAAAATAAAAGGACACCACTACTATCCCTAACGCGCTGCGAATTTACAATTTATAATGATTCATTAAGAGTTTTTCATAAACTTTATCAGGTAAAATTCTTTTTAAAATAATAGAGAATTTCTCCATAAAACCACCAACTTTATAATGTATGTTAGGATTGTTAGAATTTATAATTTTTAGAACTGCTTTTGCCATTACTTCAGGATTCATACCTTCATCAACATGTGCATCCATTAAAGCTAAATTTTCAGCATATTTTTCTTTGTAAGCAGAATCTTCAAAAACAGGTGTATGATATCTTCCGGCAGCAATATTGGTAGCAAAATCACCTGGAGCAACATTAACAATAGAAACCCCGAAACTTTTAACTTCCATACTCATGGCTTCTGTTATTAATTCCAAAGCTCCTTTACTTGCAGAATATACGCCTCTAAAGGGTAAGCCCATATAACCGGCTATTGACGTAACATTAATTATTTTACCTGCTCTTTGAATTCGCATTTGAGGTAAAACAGCTTTCATTACTTCAATAGGTCCAAAAAAGTTAGTATCAAAGTTTGATTTCATTTCATGTGTTGGAGTATCTTCAATAGGTCCTGTAATACCTTTACCTGCATTATTTATTAACACATCAAGCCTTCCTTCTTTACTAACAATTGTTGAAACTGCTTTTTGAATACTTTGTACATCTAAAACATCTAACGCAACCATATTAAAAGGAACATCTTTAACATTATCTGGATTTCTACTGGTTCCATAAACAACAAAATTATGCTGATGCAAATAACCAGCTATAGCTTTACCAATACCAGATGATGCTCCGGTTATTAACACTACTTTAGACATATATTTATATTTGATTAGAGTTTTTTTAATTAATCTGTAAGAGGAACTATCTATTTTTACTTATTGCAACAATGAAATTGAAAAAATACCGTTTATTATTGTGTAAAATATTTCTAAATCAATAACTTTAGAAAATAGAAAGAAAGTATCCAACTTTAGTTTATTTCTTGGGTCAAAAGTCTGTAAACAAGTATTTTTTTCCAAATTTTTTTGTTAAAGATTTTGACTATACATAAAAATAAACTACTTTCGGTGCTTAAAATCATAATTATATTTACCCCAAAAATATAGAAACATGAAAAAATTGATTCTTCTAGGTTTGGCAATCGCAACGATGATATCTTGTGAGAAAGAAAAACCAAAAGACTATGCTGTGATTTCTGGAGAAGTTGAAAACTTCAGAAGCAGAAACATTACATTAACGGGATTTAACTTTGAGAAAAGAATTAAATTCGATAGAAAAACAAAAACATTTTCTGATACCATTCAGGGATTAACTCCAGGACACTACACACTAGAGATTGGAAAAAGACCTGTTGAAGTATATCTTACATCTGTAGAAGATTTAAAAGTTATTGTTGATGCTAAAAAACGTACTGAAGACCCTAAGTTTGAAGGTCCAAATGCTGCTATCAACACGTATTTAACTGAAAGAAGAAAAAAGTTTGGTGCCGTATTGGGTAACCCAAATAAACTTTTTGCTTTAAACGAAGATGAGTTTTTGAGTAAAATGGATGAATATAAATCTGTTTTAGAAGATTTAGCAAAATCATCTCAATTACCTGAAGATTATTTAGCTAAAGAATTAAACAACATTCATTATGAATTTGCTTTAGGACTTAACAACTTTGAAAAGTTTCACAGAATATTATATGGAGATGACGAGTTTACCGTGTCTAAAACTTTCCCTAATGATATTCCTAATGGAGTAGCTTTAAACAAATCTGAAGATTTTGTTTTCTCTTCTAATTACAGAGATCTTGTTAAAAAGAGATTAGATGAAATTACTAATAAGAAAAGTAGAGAAGGAACAGACTATGATTTATTATACTTAGAAACTGTTCAAACGGAAGTAACTGATCAGTTTATGAAAAACAGTTTAATTCATGATGCTGCTTTATCTAACATTACCTATACTTCTGAATTAAAGGAGTATTATGACAAATACATGGCTTATTCTACTAATGAAGAGAATAAGAAAGAAATAACAGACATGTATAACAAGTTAAAATTAACAGCTAAAGGTCAACCATCTCCAAAGTTTGAAGGTTTTGAAAACTACAACGGAGGAAAAACTTCTTTAGATGATTTAACTGGTAAGGGTAAATATTTATATGTTGATGTTTGGGCTACTTGGTGTGGTTTCTGTAAAAAGGAAATTCCATTATTAAAGAGATTAGAACAACAATACCACGGAAAAAATATTGAGTTTGTAAGTATTAACGTTGATACTCCAGACAAAAAGAATAAATGGAAAGAAACCATTGAAGATAAAGAAATGACTGGGGTACAATTATTTAGTGGTGAAAGTCACTTAAAATTAGATTTTGCTAAAGACTATTTAATTAAAGGATTACCTAGATTCATTTTAATTGATCCTGATGGTAAAATCGTTACTGCTAACGCACCAAGACCTAGTGATGGTGATAGATTAACAGACATCTTTGAAGAATTAGGAATATAATTATCTCAAATATATCCACAAAAAAAGCCGCTAATTTGCGGCTTTTTTTATTTATTATTCTGTCCCGTCCTAAAATAAGTTTACACCAATAAGACTTATTTTATGAATAACAGTTTACGCAAGAAAAAG
>NZ_JBHTJR010000047.1:0-152140 GCF_042676005.1 Tenacibaculum geojense
TCCTCTTGTAAAAATTCTAGAATCGAACTAGATGCTCTCTCAAACACTCCAAGATTTTTATTTCGTAACCACTCTGTTTAAGCGGACGCAAAGATAGAAACTTAATTTAATCTGACAAATATTATTTTTAATATTTATTCCTTTTTTTCCTTAAGATTTTTAAATCTAACCCCACATTATTTTAATGAACAACCGTCCTAAAAACGGACTGCAAATATACTAGCTTTATTTTATTCTAAACAAGAAAAAAGTAAAGTATTTTTCAACCTTACCCTAAAGCTATTTTTACAATCTGTTAATGAACTTTCAAACGTTTTTACTACTGCGTTTCCCCGTTTGCGGGTGCAAATATACAACCTCTTTTTAATATAACAACACCTTTTCTTAATCTTTTTTTAAAACAATCAACAATCACTTGCTAAACAACACTTTACATGACAAAGTTTTTTTACAACTTAATAAATACAGTATGAGAACACCATACAATATCACAAATTGCTAAATAACTAATTATATATTGATATTAAAAACATCCTAATACATAAAAACTATTCGTCATATTAATATATTATAAAATACATACATATATATTGTACAAGATTTGCTTTTACAATATCTTTGCGCTTCTAAATTTCCACTTGTAGGGAAATAAGTTTAATATACATATCTATATAATGATTAAAATTACATTACCAGACGGCAGCGTCAGAGAATTTGAAATGAATAGCACTCCTATGGATGTAGCTAGAAGTATTAGTGAAGGTTTAGCTAGAAATGTTATTTCTGCTAGTTTTAACAACCAGACTGTAGAAACGACCACCCCTTTAACTAAAGATGGTGAGTTAACCTTATTTACATTTGATGCTCCCGAGGGTAAAAAAGCATTTTGGCATTCTTCTGCCCATGTTTTGGCTCAAGCAATTTTAGATTTCTACCCTAATGCTAAATTAACTATTGGACCTGCTATTGACAACGGGTTTTATTATGATGTTGATTTTGGTGAAGAAGCTATTTCTGAAAAAGACTTTTCTAAAATTGAAAAGAAATTTTTAGAACGCGCAAGAGAAAAAGCTGAATTTAAAATACGCTCTATTTCTAAAGCAGATGCTTTAGCTTATTATAAAGAAAGAAACAACGAATATAAAGTTGAGTTAATAGAAGGATTACAAGATGGAGATATCACATTTTGTGATCATAGTGATTTTACAGATTTATGCCGTGGTGGACATATACCACATACAGGCATTATCAAAGCTATAAAAATCATGAACGTCGCTGGGGCGTATTGGCGTGGTGACGAAAAAAACAATCAGTTAACTCGTGTATATGGTATATCTTTTCCTAAACAAAAACAACTAACTGAATATTTAGAATTATTAGAAGAGGCTAAGAAAAGAGATCATAGAAAATTAGGTAAAGAGTTAGAGTTGTTTACTTTTTCTCAAAAAGTTGGTCAAGGTTTACCTTTATGGCTACCTAAAGGTGCTGCATTAAGAGGCAGACTGGAAGACTTTTTAAAAGCTGCACAAAAAAAGGCTGGCTATGAAATGGTAATGACTCCACATATTGGTCAGAAAGAATTATATGTGACATCTGGACACTATGCTAAATATGGTGAAGATAGTTTTCAACCTATAACAACTCCAAAAGATGATGAAGAGTTTTTATTAAAACCTATGAACTGTCCTCATCATTGTGAAGTTTACAATCACAAACCTTATTCATATAAAGATTTACCAAAAAGATTTGCTGAGTTTGGTACGGTATATAGATACGAACAAAGTGGTGAACTTCATGGGTTAACTCGTGTACGTGGATTTACTCAAGATGATGCTCATATTTTTTGTACTCCTGATCAACTAGATAGTGAATTTAAAAATGTAATCGATTTAGTATTATATGTATTTGGATCTTTAGGATTTAAAGATTTTACAGCTCAGGTATCTGTAAGGGATTTAGAAAATCCCGACAAATATATTGGTCAAGTTGAAAATTGGGAAAAAGCAGAGCAAGCAATTATAAATGCTGCTAAAGACAAAGGTTTAGATTATGTTATTGAAGCTGGAGAAGCTGCTTTTTACGGACCTAAATTAGACTTTATGGTAAAAGATGCCCTTGGAAGAAGCTGGCAATTAGGTACTATTCAAGTAGATTATAATTTACCAGAACGTTTCGATTTACACTACAAAGGCAGCGACAATGAATTACATCGTCCTGTTATGATTCATAGAGCTCCTTTTGGATCAATGGAACGATTTATAGCCGTACTTTTAGAGCATACTGGAGGTAATTTCCCACTTTGGTTAACGCCAGAGCAGGTTATTGTACTGCCAATCAGTGAGAAATATCAAAAATATAGCGAAAAAGTTTTAACTTTGTTAGAAAATTCCGAAATTCGCGCCCTAATAGATAACCGAAGCGAGAAAACAGGAAGAAAGATTAGAGACGCCGAAGTTAATAAGATTCCATTTATGGTCATTGTTGGAGAAAAAGAAGAACAAGATGGCACGGTATCTGTAAGAAAACACGGTGAAGGTGATTTAGGAACATTTAGTATCGAAGAATTTATTTCTTTAATTGAGAAAGAAATTAAAAAAACATTAGTTCCTTTTAACACAAATAATTAAATATTAACTAAAAATTTATAAGTCATAGCAATTAAAAGAAGAGGCGGAAGAAGACCCGCAAGAGTCATTAAAGAAGATCAACATAGAATTAATGAAAAAATTAAATATGTTGATGAAGTTCGTTTAGTAGGCGATAATGTTGAAGTAGGAGTATATCCTTTAGCTAAAGCAAAAGGTTTAGCTAGAGAATTAGAGTTAGATTTAGTAGAAATTTCTCCTAAAGCTCAACCTCCTGTTTGTAAAATTATTGACTACAAGAAATTTTTATACGAACAAAAGAAACGAGATAAGGCCTTAAAAGCTAAAGCTACCAAGGTTACTATTAAAGAAATTCGTTTTGGACCTCAAACAGATGACCATGACTATGAGTTTAAGAAAAAGCATGCTGTTAAGTTTTTAAAAGACGGCGCTAAATTAAAAGCATACGTTTTCTTTAAGGGTAGATCTATTGTATTCAAAGAGCAAGGACAAATTTTATTATTACGTTTAGCTCAAGAATTAGAAGAATATGGTAAGGTAGAACAAATGCCTAAATTAGAAGGTAAACGTATGACTATGTTTATTGCACCTAAAAAAGTAAAATAACACAGTTTACACTGATTACAATAATATAAGCAAGATAAAAACGATAAGCTAAGATGCCTAAAATGAAAACAAAATCTAGTGCTAAGAAACGTTTCAAGTTAACTGGTACTGGAAAGATTAAAAGAAAACACGCGTTTAAAAGTCATATCTTAACAAAGAAGTCTAAAAAACGTAAGTTAGCATTAACACACTCTACGTTAGTACACAAGTCTGACGAGGGTAACATTAAGCAACAATTATTATTAAAATAATAACTGTTAGCTCGGGAATTAATTATTAACCGTGGAGTTAGGCCTAAAAAAAGCACTTTTAAGCAAGTCGCCTACTACAAAAAAATTAAAATTATGCCAAGATCAGTAAATTCAGTGGCTTCAAGAAATAGAAGAAAAAAAATCTTGAAGCAAGCAAAAGGTTACTTTGGACGTAGAAAAAACGTTTACACAGTAGCAAAAAATGCGGTTGAAAAAGGAATGCTTTATGCATACCGTGACCGTAAAAACAATAAGAGAAACTTCCGTTCATTATGGATTCAGCGTATTAACGCTGGTGCACGTCAGTACGGAATGTCTTATTCACAGTTTATGGGTAAAGTAAAAGCTAATAACATCGAGTTAAACCGTAAGGTTTTAGCTGATTTAGCAATGAACAATCCAGAAGCTTTTAAGGCAATTGTAGATACAGTAAAATAAGTTTAATAACCTTGCTTATACTAAAAACCCAAACTTTACGTTTGGGTTTTTTTAATACTAATTAAAATCTGTTATAAAAACAATGAGATATATCAACTTACTAATTACACTATTATTAACTACAACAATTTTTTCGCAAACCAACTCTAAAAAGTATTTAGATTCTTTACCTAATACTATAGAAAACCAATTTGTAAAAACTTATAAAAAATCTGGTAGTTATCAAGTTTACAAAGTAATTAAAAAAACAAGTTTTTTAAAATTACAAGAAAACATAATAGATAGTGTTAAGGCTTTAAAGAAAGATATTGAAGAGAAGCAAAATGTTATTAATACACACGAAAAAACAATTACTGAGCTTAATAATAAAATTGAAGGTTTAAACAATAACTTAAACACAGCCATTGGTAAGGAGGATAAGATTGCTTTTATAGGAATTCAACTTACAAAAACTTCATACAACACTATTGTATGGGGAATTATTTTGGGCTTACTAGTTGGTTTGTTCTTTTTTATTTTTCAATTTAAAAATAGTTTAAGTGCTACAAAAAAAGCTAAAAAAGACTTATCCGAAGTTGAAGAAGAATTTGAGCTACATAGAAAAAAAGCTATTGAGCGTGAACAAAAATTAAGAAGACAACTTCAAGATGAAATAAATAAACAACGTGGTATTTAAAAAAAGAGCAACTTTTCTAAAAGTTGCTCTTTTTTTTGGTATGTAATTTGATGAATAGTAAAAAACAAAAAAACTATGAACAAAAAACTACTACTTACTTTAGGACTACTAATTACATTAACTGGTCATGCTCAAAAAAAACATCAATTTTTTGCAAAAAGTGCGATTAGCTTTTACTCTCCTGCTCCAACATCTAACTTAATATTAGGCAATGAAGTTTCTTATTATTTTAATTCATTTGGAAATATTAGCCCATGTGGCAATAACACTTCAATAGGTAGTTGCTTATTCTCTAACTTAATTTTATTATTTAGTGCACCCGAAATCTCTGTAGGTTTTGATACAGTGATAACAAGTTTTGATAGCCCAATTTTTCAGCCAAAAATAAGTTTTTACTTACGTCCCTTTTACTATACAAAAATAGGAGTTTCTTTGGGTACTAAACATCCTAGTTTTAATTTTGGTTTTACCATACCTATAAAAAATATAATGATTGAATTCTTATATAAAAATGTTAAAGACTATCAAAGGGACTTGAATAGTATTGAGTATTTTGATGTGAATAGATATCAAGTTGGGGTTATGATACCTCTTAATTAATACTACCTTCTATATATTTCTTTAAATTATCTGTAAAAAATTCCCAGCCTCCTTTACAACTTTCCACAGTAAACTCTGGTAAATTGAAATGTAAAAATTTTTCTATACCATAAGCCGTAACTCTAAAATTTGTGAGGTTAATTTTTTCAGACTTAAGAGAAAAAACAACTAAAAAAGGCTCTTTAACAAAACCAGGATATGTCCATTCTACATGAATGGACACATTTTTTTCTACTGAAATCACTTCCCATAAATGATAAAACTTACGATCATCATTAGAAACTATAAACCATGTTTTGAAACCTATTTCTGCTTTAAAATCAGGAATATTATTAAAAAACCATAAATTCATTTCACTTACATCTGTTATGGCTTTCCAAATTCTTTCAGGAGATGCTGTTATGTTTTTAGAAACAATTATTGGATTTACTTTATGAGAGTCCATCTATTAAACCTTTATTATTAATACTCATATTTTCTGAAGCAGGAACGGCTGGTAAACCTGGCATTCTCATCATTTTACCAAGTATTGGGATTATAAATTGAGCTCCAGCCGCTATTTCAATTTCTCTAACTGTTACTGTAAAACCTTCAGGTCTTCCTATTAATTTATCGTTATCAGAAAAAGATTTTTGTGTTTTGGCCATGCAAACCGCAAAATTATTAAAACCTAAAGCTTCTATTCTTTTTAGATTAAGTTTAGCTTTGTTATCAAAATCAACTGCTCTTGCTCCATAAATTTCTTTAGCAATCTTTTCAATTTTTTCAACAACAGGCATTTCCCAATTATACAAAGGTTTAAATTTTTTGGCTTTATTTTCAACAACATCAACTACCGCATCGGCTAATCGCTTCATTCCATCACCACCTTTTTCCCATCCTTTAGCTAAAACTGCTTGAACTCCTAACTCAGCACATTTATTAATAACTAATTCAATTTCTACCTCCGTATCCGAAGTGAAAGCATTAATAGCTACAACCGGCTCGATGTTAAACTTTCTAATATTTTCTATATGTTTTGCTAAATTCTTAAAACCATCATCAACTTTATTAATATCTGGCGTATTGTAGTCTTCTTTTATTGCTCCTCCATGGTGACGAAGCGCCCTAATAGTTGCTACTAACACCACGCATTTAGGGTTTAAATTTGCGTATTGAGATTTAATATTTAAAAATTTCTCGGCTCCTAAATCGGCACCAAAACCTGCTTCTGTAACTACATAATTAGATAGCGACAAGCCCATTTTTGTAGCAATAATAGTATTTGTTCCTTGTGCTATATTTGCAAAAGGACCACCATGAATAATTGCAGGGTTTTCTTCTAAAGTTTGAACTAAGTTGGGTTTAATGGCATCTTTTAATAAAATTGCCATAGCATCTTGTGCTTTTAAATCTCTAGCAAAAACAGGCTTTTTATCAAAAGTAAATCCTATAAAAATATTCCCTAATCTTTCTTTTAAATCATCAAATGAAGTTGCCATACATAAAATAGCCATTACCTCGGAAGCAGGTGTAATATTAAAACCATCTTCTCTGGGTATTCCATTTGCAGTTCCACCCAAACCTATAGTGATATTTCTTAAAGACCTATCATTCATATCAATAACTCGTTTCCATAAAATGGTACGAGGATCAATGTTTAGATTATTTACCTTACTCTGTAAATTATTATCTATTAATGCTGAAAGTAAATTATTAGCCTTTTCTACTGCATTAAAATCACCTGTAAAATGTAAATTAATATCTTCCATAGGAACTACTTGAGAATATCCTCCTCCAGCTGCACCTCCTTTAATACCAAAAACTGGTCCTAAAGATGGTTCTCTTAACACTACTGTTGTTTGCTTTCCTATTTTATTTAAGCCTTCTGTTAGTCCAATGGAGGTAGTTGTTTTTCCTTCTCCAGCAGGAGTTGGTGTTAATGCTGTAACTAAAACTAAATTATTATTAGCAATAGTTTCTTCATTAATAAGCTCTAATGGTAATTTAGCTTTGTATTTACCATACATTTCTAAATCATCTTCTTTAACATTCAGCTTTTTAGCAATTTCTTTAATATGCTTTAGTTGTTTAGATTGCGCTATAGCAATATCTGACATTGGTTTCATATAGGTCTGGTTGTTTGTTGTAAAATTCTACTATTAAAATTACGATATATAGTTTGATTTGTTAACAATTTTACTGCAAATTGTTTAGAAGTAGATAAATATGAGCAAAGAATTGGCTTTGTTTTATTGAAATACTATATTTGCCCGTTATAAAAAATAAAGTCGATTTAAATTAATTACAATGCAAAACAAAGGATTAATTAAATTATTTGCTGTTCTTTTTGGAATAGTAAGTATTTATCAATTATCGTTTACCTTTTTTGCCAATAAGGTAGAAAAGAGTGCGAAAGAGTATGCTAAAGCCAATGTTACAGATAACAATGGTAGAGCATTAGCTAAGTATGAAAGAAAATACTTAGATAGTGTAGCTAACAAAGAAGTAGTAAACTTAGGTTTTACACAATACTCTTACAATGACATCAAGGACAAAGAAATGAACCTTGGTTTAGATTTAAAAGGAGGTATTAATGCCATTTTACAAGTATCTGTTAAAGATATTTTAATTGGTTTATCTAATGACTCTAAAAATACTGTTTTCAGACAAGCTTTAGCAAATGCTGATGAGGCTCAAAAAAACAGTCAAGACAATTACTTAGATTTATTTTACAATGAATTTGAAAATTTAAGTAAAGGAAGCGTTAAATTAAGTGATCCAAGTATTTTTGGAACTAAAAAATTACGTGATAAAATAGACTTCAACAAAACTAATGAGCAGGTTAAATCGACTTTACAAGAAGAAATAAACACTTCTATCAACACTGCTTTTGAAGTATTACGTAGCCGTATTGATAAATTTGGAGTTGTTCAACCAAGTATTCAACGTATTGGTAATTCTGGAAGAATTCAAGTAGAATTACCAGGTGCTAAAGATATTGATCGTGTTGAAAAATTATTACAAAGTACTGCCGAATTACAATTTTGGGAAGTATTTACAAATGCTGATATCCAAAACTTTTTCTTTGCTGCTAACGCAAAAGCTGCTGAGTTATTAAAAGATGATAGTGCTACTGAAGCTGCACAAGACACTACTAAAACTGACAATAGTATTGATGATTTATTAGGTGAAACAGCAGATTCTACAAAAGTAAATAACGAACAAAAAAGTTTATTCACTTACTTTTTCCCGAATGTAGCTCAATCGCAACAGCAAATTAGTCCTGTATTAGGAAACGCTCGTGTTCAAGATACAGCAATGGTAAATAACTTATTATCTAATAAAGAAATAAGAAATTTATTACCAGACAATATTCGTTACGCTAAATTTTTATGGGATTATAAAGCATATCCAAGTACTGATGGTACTGCTGAAGTTATTAGTTTGTATGCAGTAAAATCTAACAGAAACGATGAAGCAACAATTGAGGGGGATGTAATTGCTGATGCTAAACAAGAGTATGATCAATTAAGTAAGCCTGTAGTTTCTATGTCTATGAATGGAGTTGGTACTAAGCAATGGGCTAAAATGACTAGCGAGAATGTTGGTAAATTTGTTGCTGTTGTATTAGATGATTATGTATACACTGCTCCAACCGTTAATGGCCCAATTCCTGGAGGTCAAACACAAATTTCGGGCGGTCAAATGACTGTTGCTGAAGCACAAGATATCGCTACTGTTTTAAAAGCTGGTAAATTACCTGCACCTGCTCGTATTATTCAATCAGAAGTTGTTGGACCATCTTTAGGGCAAGAATCAATCAACGCAAGTATTTGGTCTTTTGGTTTAGCAATTTTACTAGTTTTAGGATGGATGATCCTTTACTATGGTAGAGCTGGTTTATTTGCTAACATTGCCTTAGTTGTAAACATCTTATTTATTTTTGGAATATTAGCATCTTTCAACTCGGTATTAACGTTACCAGGTATTGCAGGTATCATTTTAACTATTGGTATGTCTGTGGATGCTAACGTAATAATTTTTGAAAGAATTAAAGAAGCCTTAGATTCAGGAAAAGGTTTATTAGCAGCTGTTGAAGAAGGATTTAGTATTAAAGGTGCATTATCTGCAATTATAGATGCTAACATTACTACTTTATTAACAGGTATTATTCTTTATGTATTTGGTACAGGTCCTATTAAAGGGTTTGCTTTAACATTAATGGTAGGTATTGCCACCTCATTATTTACAGCTATTTTTATCACACGTTTATTAGTAGACGGTGCTGTTAGTAAAGGTGTTAGTTTACCATTTAATACTGGTTTATCTAAAAATTGGTTTAAAAACATTAATATTTCTTTCTTAAGCAAACGTAAATTAGCATATATCATTTCTGGTACTTTAATTGTTATCGGTTTAGGATCAATGGCTACTTTAGGCTTAAAGCAAGGGGTAGACTTTAAAGGTGGTCGTTCTTATGTCGTTCGTTTTGACAATGCAGTTAAAGCAAACGAAGTTGCCGATAATTTAAAAGAAGCTTTTGGAACTGCTCCTGAAGTTAAAACCTACGGTGCCGAAAATCAACTAAAAATAACTACAGTTTTCAAAATTGATGAAGACGGAAAGCAAGTTGATGAGCAAGTACAAACTGCCTTATTTAATGGTTTAAAACCATATTTAGGAGACACTACTTACGAGAGCTTTAAACCTGGTTTTGAAAAAGAAGGTAGCGGAATTATGAGCTATATGAAAGTAGAACCTACTATTGCCGATGATATTAAACAAGCTGCCTTATGGGCCGTATTAGGATCATTAATTGTAGTATTTTTATATATCTTATTACGTTTTAGAAAAATGTCATTCTCTATTGGTGCAGTAGCAGCAGTATTCCATGATGTTTTGGTAGTATTAGGTGTGTTCTCTATCTTATATAAAGTTATGCCATTTGATATGGAAATTGGTCAATCGTTTATTGCAGCAATTTTAACGGTAGTTGGTTACTCTTTAAATGATACCGTGGTTATTTTTGATAGAATTAGAGAATTTACTGAAGGAAAAAACAAAATAACTAGTAACCTAGTTAACAAAGCCTTAAACAGTACTTTAGGTAGAACAATTAACACGTCGTTAACTACTTTATTAGTATTATTAGCCATTTTCTTCTTTGGAGGAGATAGTATTAAAGGATTTATGTTTGCATTAATTGTTGGTGTAGTAGTAGGTACCTACTCATCATTATTTGTTGCAACTCCTGTAATGTTTGATACTACTAAAAAAGAAGAGAAAGAAGAGCTATAAAAAAACACTCTTAATAAACTTAACCGTTTTGTATTTACTGATTTTTTGGTAATACAAGGCGGTTTTTTCTTTTATTGATTATCTTTACACCCTTATGAAAATTACCAAAATTCACGATTTATACTTTAAAGAGTTAATTTCTGAAAAAGAACTACAAGAAATAGTTAAAACATTAGCCTTACAGGTAAAAAAAGACTTACCAGAAAATGAAGTGCCTTTGTTTATAGGAATCTTAAACGGATGCTTTATGTTTGCTTCAGATTTTATTAGACAATACAAAGGAGATTGTGAAATTTCTTTTGTAAAATTAGCTTCTTATAATGGTACTGAATCTTCAGAAGAAGTAAAAAAACTTATAGGTGTAAATGAAGATTTAACCGGTAAAACTGTAATTATTTTAGAAGATATTATAGATACTGGTACCACACTACAAGAAATTTATGAAATCTTTAGGCATAAAAATCTTAAAGAATTAAAAATAGTAAGTTTATTTTTTAAACCAGATGTATATCGAAAAGAATTACCAATTGAATATATTGGTAAAAGTATTGAAGACAAATTTATTGTTGGATATGGTTTGGATTATGATGGTTTAGGAAGAAACTTACCCGCAATTTATCAATTAACAACACAACCAAAAATGAAAAACATTGTTTTATTTGGCCCTCCTGGAGCAGGTAAAGGAACACAAGCAACCTTATTAAAAGAAAAATACAACTTAGTTCATATTTCTACTGGTGATGTATTTAGATACAACATTAAAAATGAAACTGAATTAGGAGTATTAGCTAAGAAATATATTGATGCTGGTGACTTAGTTCCAGATGAAGTAACCATTAACATGTTGAAAGAAGAGGTAAACAAAAACTCAGATGCAAATGGATTTATTTTTGATGGTTTTCCTCGAACTGAATCTCAAGCTCAGGCTTTAGATGCTTTTTTAGCTGAAAAAAATGAGCGTATTAACGGAATGGTAGCCCTAGAAGTACCAGAAGACTTGTTAGTTGAGCGTATTTTAGAAAGAGGTAAAACTAGCGGTAGAAGTGATGATACTGATGAAGAAAAAATTAGAAATCGCTTCAATGAATACAATACCAAAACAGCTATTTTAAAAGATTTTTACCAAGCGCAAGGTAATTTCTATGGCGTTGATGGTGTTGGTACAATAGATGAAATAACAGAACGTTTATCAAACGTATTTGATAAATTATAAGAGCATAAAAGCTCAACAATTCATACAACAAAAACTCCTGAATAAAACCAGGAAGTATATCTAAATACCAATGACAGAAGGAAATTTTGTAGACTACATTAAAATTTATGCTTCATCGGGTAAAGGCGGAAGAGGTTCTGCTCACTTACACCGAGAGAAGTTTGTTGCCAAAGGTGGACCCGATGGTGGTGATGGTGGACGCGGTGGTCACGTTATTATTAAAGGTGATAAAAATTTATGGACATTATTTCACTTAAAGTTTAAACGTCATTTTAAAGCTGAACATGGTGGAGATGGTGGCTCGAGTAGAAGTACTGGAAGCGATGGTGCCGATGTTGTAATTCCTGTACCATTAGGTACTATAATTCGAGATGCTGATACGGATAAAATTCTTTTTGAAGTAACAGACGATGAAGAAGAAATAGTATTACTAGAAGGTGGTAAAGGTGGTAAAGGAAACTGGCATTTTAAATCTTCAACAAATCAAACACCTAGATATGCCCAACCTGGTATAGATGGTCAAGAGGCTTGGTATAGAATTGAGCTTAAAATTTTGGCAGATGTAGGTTTAGTAGGTTTTCCTAATGCTGGTAAATCTACCTTGCTTTCAGTAATTACTGCGGCAAAACCAAAAATTGCTGACTATGCTTTTACTACATTAAAACCTAATTTAGGTATAGTAGAGTATCGAAACCACCAAAGTTTTGTGGTTGCTGATATTCCTGGAATTATTGAGGGAGCCTCTGAAGGAAAAGGCTTAGGACATTATTTTTTACGTCATATAGAGCGTAATTCGGCCTTATTATTTATGATTCCTGCTGATACTATGGATGTAAAAAAAGATTACGAAATTTTATTAAATGAATTGCGTAAACACAATCCAGAGTTATTAGATAAAAAAAGGTTACTAGCAATAACAAAATGTGATTTATTAGATGATGAATTACAAGAAGAAATGAAAAATGAAGTTCCAGAAGGTGTAGATGTTGTTTTTATATCATCTGTAGCTCATGTAGGATTAATGGAATTGAAAGATCAACTATGGAAAATGTTGAATTAATTAAATTCTAAAAAATTATAACGAAGCAATCTCTTATTGAGGTTGCTTTTTTTATTCTGATAGTAAAATACGTTTCGCTTTTACAAAAGCATCACTCCAATAGCTTTCATTCATAGAGGAAACAATAACACCTTTTTTAGTTGTAGAATGAATAAACTTAACAGAATTGTCATTAACACTAGTTACTAAACCAACATGATTGATAGATCCCTGAAGTCTGTCAATATTAAAAAAAAGTAAATCTCCAACAACCACCTCATGTATAGAAACCTTCTCTCCTTCAGTACTCATTGCTTTTGATGATCTTGGTAATTGAATAGCTATATTTTTAAAAGAAGTTTGGACTAAACCAGAACAGTCCATACCTTTTGATGTAGTCCCTCCAGCTTTGTAAGGAATACCTTCATACTGTAAAGCCTTAGAAATAACCTGATGTTGTTTTACAGGCAGTTCTCTATACTTGCTATTAATTTTAATAGTTATGTATAACAAACTACACACAATAACTCCTGTTAACCATAACCGTTTATTCATAACTATAAAACTCTTTTTGCCCTAACAAATGCTCTTTTCCAATAGTTTTCTAATAATGAAGTTACAATTACGCCTCTTGAACTGGTAGAATGAATAAACTGAATATCATTTCCTTTAACAGATGTTACCAAACCTACATGATTCACTTTTCCGTTTTTATACTTGGTTCTAAAAAAAAGTAAATCTCCTCTTCTAACCTCTCGAAGAGAAATAGGAACGCCTTGTGCATACATTTGTTGAGAAGTTCTAGGAATAAAAACATCTCTAGCTTTAAATGAAGTATGAATTAAACCCGAACAATCCATACCTGAAGTAGTAGTTCCTCCATATTTATACGGAACTCCTTTGTAAGTTACAGCTGTCCAAACTATTTTATCGGCAACAGTAACTTCTTTTTTTGTTTCTGAGTTATGAACATTACGCTTTACTACTTTACGTTTTTGAGAAGAAGTAACTTGTTTGGAAGAACCACAAGATACCAATAGCAATGTAATTAAAATGGGGAAAAGTACTTTTTGTATCATTATCTAAACTGATCATATATTAATTTTGCTGCTTTTTCAGAAGCTCCTTTACCTCCAAGCTTTTGTTCTAGCTCAAAGTAATCTAAAAATAATTGTTCACGTTTGGGACCATCAATTATGTTTTGCAATTCTTGTACCAAATTTTCTGTAGAAAAATCATTTTGTATTAACTCTTTAACTACTTCTTTGTTCATAATTAAATTCACTAAAGAAATATAATCTAACGTGATAATTCTTTTAGCTATTTGATAAGACAACCAGCTTCCTTTATAACAAACCACTTGAGGTACTTTAAATAAGGCCGTTTCTAAAGTTGCTGTCCCTGAAGCCACAATAGCCGCATAAGATATGTTTAGTAAATTATACGTTTGATTAGCTATAAATGTAACGTTGGATTGCTTTAAAAATTGCTGATAAAACTCATCTGTTTGACTTGGTGCCCCGGCAACCACAAATTGATAATCTTCAAACTTTTCAACCACTGAAAGCATTACAGATAACATTTTTGTTATTTCTTGCTTTCTACTACCTGGCAATAATGCTATAATTGGTTTTGCTCCTAAATTATATTGTTCTCTAAATTCTTCTACAGAAGTCTGCTTTCGATTAGCGATGGCGTCTATTAAAGGATGTCCAACAAAATTTACTTTATAATTGTATTGCTGATAAAAATCTTCTTCAAAAGGAAGAATTACCATCATTTTATCTATATCTCTTTTTATTGCCTTAACTCTACCTGCTCTACTTGCCCATACTTGAGGAGAAATATAATAATTAGTTTTAAAACCTTGTTGTTTTGCCCATTTAGCTATTCTGAGGTTAAAACCAGAATTATCTATAAAAATTATAGCATCTGGTTTAAAGGCAGCTATGTCGTCTTTACAAAATTTTATAAAACCAAAAATTTTCCTAAGATTCATGATAACTTCTGCAAACCCCATAAAAGCACGTTCCTTGTAATGACTTACAATAGTTCCACCTTCAGCTTGCATTAAATCTCCTCCCCAAAATCGAATATCTGCATTAATATCTTCTTTAAACAAAGCTTTCATTAAATTAGCTCCGTGCAAATCTCCAGATGCTTCTCCAGCAATTATATAATACTTCATTAATTAAAAAAACTTTAAATATGCTGTTAAGATAGCTGTAACAATAGTTGCTAGAATTACACCTCTTGCTCGGTAATCTTGCTTTTTTTTCATGTAAACAAAAAACACAAATAAATTAGGAATGGCTGCTAATGTAATAACAGAACCTAATACTCCAGACTCTCTAATCATGTTTAGTGTTTCATAAAAACCAAACCTAGAGAAGTATTGCAAATAGATAAAAAAGCCACATGATGTGGCAAAAATAGAAACTAAAAAACCTATTAAAATTTCTTTTTTTATAAATCCCATGTATTTAATTTTTGAATAGCATGATGAGCAGTCATATCAAACTGAACAGGTACTACTGAAATATACCCATTTTCTAACGCCCAAATATCAGTATCTAAACCTTTATCATTATTTACAAACTCTCCTGAAAGCCAATAATACTCTTTTCCAAACGGACTTTTACGTTTATCAAAGCTCTCTTTCCAAACACCATTTGCTTGTCTACAAATACGTACTCCTTTAATTTCTTCTTCTTTTAATTTGGGAATATTAACATTAAGTACTACTCCGTCAGGCAAACCGTTTAACAGGACATTTAAAGCTATCTTTTTTACATATTCTTTAGCTGCTCTAAAATCTGCATTCCATGCAAAATCTAATAAAGAAAAGCCTATGGCAGGAATTCCTTCCATACCAGCTTCTACAGCGGCACTCATTGTTCCTGAATAAATTACGTTGATAGATGAATTTGCTCCATGATTAATTCCAGAAACACATAAATCTGGTGTTCTATTTAAAATTTCATGCTTTGCCATTTTAACACAATCGGCTGGTGTACCTGAACAACTATATTCTATTTGAGGTCCATCATCAACAGTTGTTGGATTACAATGTAAAACGTTGTTAACTGTTATTGCATGACCCATTCCGCTTTGAGGACTATCTGGAGCCACAACAATAACATCACCAATAGTATTCATTATTTCAATTAACATTCTAATACCTGGTGCGGTAATTCCATCATCGTTAGTAACAAGTATTAATGGTCTTTCTGACATTATAAATAAGTTTAGTTAAACAAATATACATTAAAAACTACGGCTTGCTTTTTAACATTTTGTAAAGATAAAAACCATAAATAAAACTGTAAACTTGTAATAGATTAAAAGTAAGTGTTTTGATACAAATAATTACCACATTAATTTTAAAACTATTGTTTTTTGTTTTTTCAATATTTGGTGTCCATTAATACTAATAATTGAAAATAAACTACAATTCATCTACGTTAATTAAAAAACAAACGAGTAAGCATTAAAATTTGGCATTATTTTAGTAGCTTAGCATTTACCTACCCGTAAACTTTATAGTAATATAACGACTGAAGATATATGAAGACGAAACAATTTTTAACACTAATCAGCATCTTTTTTTTAGCAATTGTTACCTCAGCAAATACTAAAAACATATCTACTGCTGCTGTTAACAATGATAAAGACAAAGTAATTATTTACATTCTTAAAAATATTTTAACACATGGGCATTATGTGGAAAAAGATTTAAATGATGAGTTTTCTGAGCATGTTTACAATGAGTTTATTAATGGCTTAGACCCTAGTAAACGTTACTTTACACAAGAAGATTTAAAAGAATTCTCTAAATATAAATATCAAATAGACAATCAATTAAACGAATCTAACATTGATTTTTATCATTTAGTTTACAATCGTTTTTTAGAAAAGATAAAATTTGCCAAACTTACATACAGAAGTCTTTTATTAGAACCTTTTAACTATAAGAAAAAAGAAAACATTGACTTAGATTATGATAAAGTTCCTTTTGCAAAAAATGAAAGTGAGCTTATTGATTATTGGAGAAAACAATTGAAACTTCAAATTTTAAGCAATATTGAAGATGCTGAACTACAGCAAATTGAAAAAAAGAAAAAGGATAAAAAAGCAAAACAAAAATCATTTAAAGAATTAGAAGTTGAAGCTCGTGAAAAAGTACTTCAAAATATGAATGATTTATATGTTCGTATAGAAGAACTTGAAAATTCTGATTGGTATTCTACTTTTTTAAATAGCGTGGTATCAGCCTTTGACCCTCACACAACTTATATGTCACCTAGAATTAAATCTAGATTTGATCAAGATATGTCAGGAAAACTAGAAGGAATTGGTGCTCGACTTCAAAAAGACGGAATTTACACCAAAATAGTTGAGCTAATTTCTGGCGGTCCTGCTTGGAAACAAGGTGATTTAGAAGAAGGTGATATAATTTTAAAAGTTGCCCAAGGAGATGAAGAACCTTTAGATATTGTAGGTATGCGTTTAGATGATGCGATTAAATTTATTAAAGGAAAAAAAGGAACAGAAGTTCGATTAACTGTAAAGAAAAAATTAGACGGATCAATTATGGTTATTCCAATTATTAGAGATGTAGTGGAATTGGAAGAAACTTTTGTAAAATCTAGTGTTGTTGTTAAAGACGGTAAAAAATATGGTATCATCAATTTACCTAAGTTTTACATTGATTTTGACGATAAAAATAGCCGAACAGCTTCTACTGATATGGAACAAGAAATTGAACGATTAAAAAATGAAGGTGTAGAGGGATTAATTGTTGATTTACGTGGTAACGGAGGAGGATCTTTAAAAACAGCTATAGAAATTGGTGGTTTGTTTATTGATAAAGGACCAATTGTACAAGTAAAATACAGAAACGAACCTGCTAGAGTTAAAAATGATACTGATCCTAAAGTACAGTGGGATGGTCCATTAGTAGTTATGGTTAATGAAATGTCTGCATCTGCTTCTGAAATCTTTGCCGCGGCAATGCAAGATTATGGTCGTGGAGTAATTGTAGGAGGAAAACAAACTTATGGTAAAGGTACCGTTCAAAATGTATTACCTTTAAACTATTACCTTAAAAAATATCCAGATGATTTAGGCGCTTTAAAAATGACCATTCAAAAATTTTACAGAATTAATGGTGGTTCAACACAAATTGAAGGTGTTTACTCAGATATTGCCATGCCAGACAGATATAGTTACATGGAATTTGGTGAACGTGATTTAAAGGGTGCTTTACCTTGGGATAAGGTGCCTCAAGCTAAATATAGTAGAACAAATTCATACACAAACTTTAACGAAGTAGTTTACAATAGCAAGCAACGAATTAATAACAACCCTAAGTTTTTATCAATTAATGAATACGCTAAATGGTTAAAGAAAAACCAAGATGACAACTTATATTCATTAAACTATTCTGATTATAAACTTCAAAATAAACAACGTAAAGAAGAAGGTCAGCAATTTAAAGATATTTTTAAATTTGAATCCGATTTAACTTTTGCCGCACCACAATATGAGCAACCTATACTGGCACAAGACAGCTCTTTAAAAGATAAAAGAACAATGTGGCATAAAAATCTTAAAAAAGATATATATGTTTACGAAGCCTTAAATGTATTAAGCGAATTAAAAATGAATACAAATTCATTAGCCTTAAAACAATAAACAAAAAAGCGACCAAATGGTCGCTTTTTTAATTTATAGTTAAGTTTATAACTATACCTTCGTTGGATCTAACATTAAAAACACGTTCGTCTTCAAATATTAAATATTGTCCTTTAATACCAACAAGTTTACCTGTATAAGTCTGCTCTTTTACAATATTTAAACTTTTTGGTTTTGCTGGATATTTTTCTACCGGAAAATTTATGTTAGTTTCACTATTATTAGCTATATAATACTCTTTTGCTTCCTCTGGAATAAAAGCTTGCAAACGTTCACGCCACTCCACTAAATTTTCATCTTTTATATCATTCTTTAGCATAGTTCTCCAGTTAGTCTTATCCGCTACGTGTTCTTTTAAAGCAACCTCTGTAATACCTGCTAAATAACGGTTAGGTACCTCAACTATTTCAATTGCTTCATGAGCTCCTTGATCTATCCATCTAGTAGGAACTTGTGTTTTTCTGGTTACTCCAACCTTAACATCACTAGAGTTTGCTAAATATACAATATGAGGTTGCAATTGTACCTTTTTTTCATAAGTTAAATCTCTATCTTCTATATCTAAATGAGCTTTACTTAATTCAGGTTTCATAATCCAATCACCTGCTGTTGGAATTTCAAAAAAACAAGATTTACAAAATCCTTGTCTGTAAATTTCTTTTTCTAAATGGCAATTCAAACACTCGTAAGTAACAAAATCTAGTGTTAATTGTTTATTTAGCAACTGATTTACATTAATAAAATCAGATTTCATATCTAAATAATACTGAACTTTCTCTGTAATTTCAGTATCCATTTTTTTTAAAACTCCGGTATATTGCATCTCGTAAATTTTACTATTTTAGCTAAAACAAACTTACAAATTAGCAGGTTAAAATATGCGATTTCAATTTATAAATTCTATCATTTCTTGGTTTTTAAAGAAAAGAAAACATCAAATAGAATTATTTTTAAAATATCCTATTTATGTACAAGATGAATTATTACTAAAGCTTGTACACACTGCTAAAAACACAGAATTTGGTAAAACGTATAATTTTAATACTATTGAAAGTTATACAGACTTTGCTAACCAGGTTCCTATTCAAAAATACGAAAGTATAGAACCCTTAATAGAACGATGTAGAACAGGCGAACAAAACTTATTTTGGCCAACTAAAATTAAATGGTTTGCTAAAAGTAGCGGAACAACAAATGCTAAAAGTAAATACATTCCTGTTAGTGATGAAGCACTAGAAGGTTGTCATTTTAAAGCGGGAAAAGACATGCTTTGCTTGTATATTAATAATAATGAAGATGCTAAACTTTTTACTGGTAAAGGTCTTCGTTTAGGAGGAAGCTCTGCTGTTTATGAAGATAACGACACTTATTTTGGAGACTTATCTGCAATTATTATAGAAAACATGCCTTTTTGGGCCGATTATAGCTCAGCTCCTAAGCAAGAAGTTGCCTTAATGGGAGAATGGGAAACTAAAATGGAAGCTATTATTGATGAAACAATTCATGAGAATATAACTAGTTTAGCCGGCGTACCTTCTTGGATGCTTGTTTTATTAAATAGAGTTTTAGAAAAAACGGGGAAAAGTAACATCTTAGAAGTTTGGCCAAATTTAGAGGTATACTTTCATGGAGGTGTAAACTTTAATCCCTACAAAGAACAATACAAAAAATTAATCCCTAAAGAAGATTTTAGATATTACGAAACGTATAATGCTTCTGAAGGTTTTTTTGCAATCCAAGATAAAAATAATTCGGATGAATTGTTACTTATGCTTGACTATGGAATTTTTTATGAGTTTATTCCTATGGATCGTTATGATGGTGAAAACTCCAAAGCCATTCCATTGTCTAAAGTTAAAAAAGATGTTAACTATGCTGTGGTTATTACTACTAATGGTGGTTTATGGCGTTATTTAATTGGTGATACGGTTAAATTTACCTCTATAAAACCTTACAGAGTAAAAATTACTGGACGTACCAAACATCATATAAATGTTTTTGGAGAAGAACTTATTATTGAAAATGCTGAAGAAGCTTTAAAGGCTGCATGTAAAAAAACAAATGCCGCTATTAAAGACTATACAGTAGCTCCTATTTTTATGAACGGTAAAAGTAAAGGTGCTCACGAATGGGTTATTGAGTTTAAGAAAGCTCCAGACAACCTTCATTTTTTCACTGAAATGCTAGATAACTCTTTAAAAAATTGCAATTCAGACTATGAAGCCAAACGCTATAATAATATGACTTTAGCTATGCCAACCGTTCATGCTGCCAAAGAAGGTTTATTTTACACTTGGTTAAAAACGAAAGGTAAATTAGGAGGACAACACAAGGTTCCTAGGCTTTCTAATAAAAGAGATTTTATTGAAGAGCTTTTACAACTTTAAATTGAATTCCCCATTAAAGGTTTTACTTTATAGGGCTCTAACACAATTGCTACTTTTGCTTTATTTTTCTTTCTTGGCTGCTTTTTATTAACCCTTATACTAGTTTTTTGAATAGATGATTGCTTTTTCTTTTTTATAATTTGAATAGCAGATAATGATGCTAATTGAGGTTGAACTTCACACTTAACGTCTTCATCTCGCTCTCCAATTAGTTCATATAATTCATCATCTTCTTCTTTTTCACAAGTATCTTTTCTTTGTTGACTGTAAATAGCTGTTTGTAAAAAAACTAAACAAAATAGCAGGAGTAGTACCCTCATAAGTATATAAGTTTTTATAGTTCAAAATTTTGTGAGGGGTAAATATGTTAATTGGCAATTATGTTTACCGGTAATTTATACTCTGTGGCAACTGGTATTCCTTTTTTAATTGCTGGAGCTAGTTTAGGTAAACTTTCTATTGCTTTTTCAATTGCGTGGTCAAATCTAATATTTTTTTCTTCAAAATAAACCGGGTAAATCACCTTTTTTAAACTAACACTTCCTTTTGAGTTAATTGTTAAAACAACCATTACTGTTTCTTGTAACTCATCTTCTAAAACCAATGATAAATCTTTTAACCCAAGAGTCATTTTATCTTGCATTGTTTGTCGGAAACAAACCGTTCTATCATCATCTATTAACGATTCACAATTTAAAAAAGCAGGAGACAAATCAACGGACGTAAAATCTATAATTGTATCTAATACAATGGTATTGTTTGTTTTATCTGCCTCTAAAAAACTACAGGAAGATAATATCACAACAAGTATGAAAAAGACACTTTTTTTAGTCACTTAGATGAATTTTAAAGTGAAAATTACAAAATTTAACCTATTCTATAGGTTTTCCTTCCAAAAAAAGTATTTTTTTAATTTGAGAAAGTCTTTTATGAACTAAACTATCATTTTCTTTGTTCTTAAATTCAAATTTATTGATGTATTGCTGATAATATTTTTGAGCAATGCTTATATCTTTATAATAATTATCTGAAAACTTGGCAAGCTCTAATAATACAATATAGTTTGACGGATTTTCTCTTAACGCTTCTTTGTAGTACTTAATAACTTTTTGTGGTTTATTAGTTTTATAATACACCTTAGCCAATCCTAAATACTCCTCATCCCTACTTTCTTTTCCAATCATTGTTGCCATAAAATAGTTAAACATAGCTGCCTCAAAATCTTCTTGTTTTAGAGCTATATGTCCCAAATAGGTAAAAGATTTATAATCTGTTCTGTCTATAACACTTGCTGATTTAAAGTATTTTTTTGCTTTATTTAAACTGTCTAACTTTAAATAAGTTCTTCCCAACATTTTATTAGTAAAATGATCATTTGGTAAAATACTATCTAAATGATGTAACGTAGGAAGCAACTCAATGTATTTTTTATCTAAATACAGTTTATTTACTTTTAATTTATTTAAGTTAACATTATTTCTATTTATACGTAAACCTTTGTTTATAAATAGATTTGCAGAATCTAAATCTTTCAGTAAAAAAAAGTCTTTTGCTAATTTTTCTATACTTCGTATATCTGTATTGTTAATTTTATAAGCTTTTAAAAAACTATTGATTCTTAGGTTTCTTTTTTTCAATAGCTTATATACTAAACCTAATTGATAGTGGTAATTGTAATTACTTGAATCTTGTTTTATTAAATAAGCTAATTGTTGTTTTGCCTTATGTGCTTTTTTTGTTTGTAAATAAAGTTTAGATAAATCATACGCTACAAACAAGTTTAGTGTATCTTTTTTAAATACTTTTTCAAATAATTGTATAGATTTAATAAGTTTTTTCTCTTTTTTTAAAGCTTTTGCATAAGCAATACTTACGAAATAATCATCTTTAATCTGTAGGGCCTTCTCATAATTTACAGAAGCATTTTTAGCATCGTCTATCTTATCATATATAGAAGCTTTTTTTAACAATACCTCATAACTTATTGGTTTTGCCTCTAAAGCTTTTAGTGCTTTTTTATATTTTCCGTATGCCAATAAACTATCAATAACTTGAAAAGCCGAAGATTGTGCTTCGGCTTTGCATACATACATAGCAATAATTAATAATAAAACATTCTTTTTCATATAGTTTTAAAATATTAGTCTACTTTAAATGTAATAGGTAAAGTGTAAGTTACTTTTACTTTATTACCTTCAAATTCGCCTGGATTTAACTGAGGAACTTTTTTAATCATTTCTATAACTGCCTCTTTAATTTTTATATGAGGTGCTCTTGCATTAATATTTATTATTTGTCCGTTTTCATCAATCTTAAACTGTACATACACTCTTTTAATACCAGATGGTAAACCTAAATTATTAATCATACTTGTATCAAAGTTATCTTTAACGAATTGGGTCATGTTTTTATTAAATATATCTTTTCCTGCTTGAGCTCCAGGAAAAGAGGGTGATTTATCTAACTTAGAAAAAGGTACCTCATCATTATTACGCTCTGATTTAGACTTGTTTTTAAATTTTTTAAACCGCTCTTGCATATCAAGAAATACTATTTTTCTATTATTTTCAAAACCTTCAAAAATCCTTAAACTTATGTCTTGATCTTTTTCTTTCATTTTTAGCATAAGTTCATTGTATTCACTTAGTTCAACTTCTGATAAGTCTCTTAATGTCAATTCTTTAGTCTTAGGTGATTCAAACCCCAAATAACTATCCATGTAAGAGGTTTTAGTCTCTGAAATCCTTTTTTCCATTCCTTTAACATCACTATAAAGCACCGTACTTTGTTTTTCTTGTTCTATGTAATTCTCTTTAGTACAAGCGCTATAAAATAACATACTTGCTAAAACTGGTACCAACACTAAGTATTTTAGTTGTTTAATTTGTTTTGATTTTCTTTTTGTCATCATTTGAATTCTTTTTTTAATAAGTGAAGGTTTGTAAAATTGATTAATGAATGATATATGCGCTACTTGAAACACTTCTGATAATAAATTGCGAATGTAATCTTTGGTTGAAACTGACTTACTAACCATATCGTCCGTTATGTATTCATGAACTAATGAGATCCTTTTTTGAAAAACCCAAATCATAGGGTTAAACCACATAATAATTTTAAGAAATTCAAAAAACAATAAGTCTAGTGAGTGCTTTTGCTTACTATGAATTAATTCATGTTGTATAATTTCTTGTTTTCTATCAGGATGAATTTCTTCTCCTAAAAAAATAAAATTGAAAAATGAAAAAGCTTTTGAATTTTTAGGCAGCAAAACCAAAGTATAATCTCTTTCTTTAATAGTAATATGAGTACTAATTAGTTTAATGATTTTATATAACTTAACTAAAAACAGTATTGAGAAAAAAAGTAATCCACACCAAAAAAGTACTTCTAAATAATGTATTGATTGATACCAACTTTGCTCTTCTATCACTTTTTGCGGAAACAATACTACTTCTGGTAATAAAATAGTATACTCTTTTGAAACCGATTTTTGAATTGTTTCTATTTTTAATAACGGAAGTAAAAAGGACAGTAAAACAGTTACTAATAAGTAAACACGGTTTTTATTAAAAAAAGTTTCTTTACTTAAAAACAAATCATAAACTGCTAAAAATAAAATCTGAAAAAGAATTACCTGAATTATATATTGTAACATACCCTACTTTTTTTCTTTCTTATCAATTTCTTTTAAAATACTCTCTAATTCTGATATGTCTAAATCATTTTCTTTCATAAAAAACGACACCATACTTTTAAATGAACCTCCAAAATATCCATTCATTATTTTATGCATACGTTGGTTTGTGTAATTCTTTTTGGCAACTGTTGGAAAATAAACATAACCTCTACCCTTTGCTTGATGCCCTACAAATTCTTTTGTTTCTAAAATTCTGATAATTGTTGAAACTGTATTATACGCTGGCTTAGGATCTGGTAATTCTGCTATTACTTCTTTTACCGAGGCTACTTCTAATTGCCATAAAACTTGCATAATCTGTTCTTCTGCTTTTGTTAATTGCTTTCCCATTATAAATAAGTATTTAATTATCAACACAACAAATATAACTAAAAAATTAGTTTAAACTAATTTTTTAGTTAAAAATGTAACAAAATACTATTCCAATCGTCTAATTAGATAGTATTTAAAAAAGTTTATGGATATATTTTTAACAATTGTAGGGTTTATTTTTATCGGATTAGGAATTTTAGGTTCTTTTTTACCGGTATTGCCTGGTCCTATTACAAGTTGGATAGGCTTGTTATTATTACACTTAACAGAAGCAGTCCCAAAAAACAACACGTTTTTATACATTACTTTAGGTATCGCTGTATTTATTTTCTTTCTAGATTATATTATTCCAGCTATAGGAACCAAAAGATTTGGAGGCAGCAAATATGGTGCTTACGGAACAACCATTGGATTAATAATTGGGCTAATCTCGCCTATTCCGTTTGGGATTTTAATTGGTGCTTTTGTAGGTGCCTTAGTTGGCGAGCTTATATATGATAGTAAAGATACAAATAGGGCTATTAAAGCTTCATTTGGTGCATTTTTAGGATTTTTAGCTTCTACAACAATTAAATTTTTAGTTGCGGTAGTGTATGCTGTTTTTTTTATTGCAGATTTTTGGAAATATAAATCTTTCTTAATCGCTTAATTGACAGTATTAGGATACTTATTTAACTATCAATTAGTGTTAAAATTTAAACGCCTGATTTTAAAAAGAATAAAAGTCTATATTTAAAACTATCTTTTTTTGAAGTAACGGCGTAACCAAAAAAAAAGCAACCCGTAAGGGAAGCTTTCCATTGGTTAACAAAACCTGGCACTCTCGTGCCTAACAACACAACTAAATGCTGTCAATTAAAATTAGACAGCCTGCAAATATACACCGTTAAAATAAACTACCAAATGTTTTTTTTATTTTTTTTTATCCTACCCTTCTATTTTACATTGTTTAATAATTCAATTGATTGTATCTTTGCGCCTTTAAATTAAAACTGTAAATTAAATAACAATGCAATTATCAGAGCAAGAAGTTGTACGTAGAGAAAAGCTAACCAAATTACGTGAGCTAGGTATTAATCCATATCCAGCCGATTTATTTCCATTAAATTCAAACTCCAAACAAATAAAACAGGAATTTGAAGAAGGGAAAAAAGTAATTATAGCAGGTAGATTAATGTCTCGAAGAATACAAGGAAAAGCTTCTTTTGCTGAATTGCAAGATAGTGAAGGAAGAATTCAGGTATACTTCAACCGTGATGAAATTTGTACTACTGATGATAAAACATTATACAATGAAGTGTATAAAAAATTATTAGATATTGGAGATTTTGTTGGTATAGAAGGTGAACTATTTACCACACAAGTGGGTGAAAAAACAGTATTGGTAAAAGACTTTAAGTTATTAAGCAAAGCTTTACGCCCTTTACCTTTACCAAAAACAGATGCTGAAGGAAATATTCACGATAAATTTGACGATCCTGAATTACGTTATCGTCAACGTTATGCAGATTTAGTAGTAAACCCAAATGTAAAAGAAGTTTTTGTAAAAAGAACAAAGTTATTCAATGCTATGCGTCAGTTTTTTAACGATGCTGGTTACTTTGAAGTAGAAACTCCTATATTACAACCAATTCCTGGTGGAGCAGCCGCAAGACCATTTATTACACATCATAATGCGTTAGATATTCCACTATACATGCGTATTGCAAACGAATTATATTTAAAAAGATTAATCGTAGGTGGTTTTGACGGTGTATATGAGTTTTCTAAAAATTTCCGTAATGAAGGAATGGATAGAACACATAATCCAGAATTTACAGCAATGGAGATTTATGTTGCTTATAAAGATTACAACTGGATGATGGAGTTTACAGAAAAGTTACTAGAACATTGTGCTTTAGCTGTAAATGGAACTACCAAAGCTACTTTTGGAGCACATGAAGTAGATTTTAAAGCACCATATGCACGTGTTACTATGGCAGATTCTATTAAACATTTTACCGGATTTGATATTAACGGAAAAACAGAAGATGAAATCCGCGTAGCAGCCCAAGGAATGGGTATTGAAGTGGACGATACCATGGGTAAAGGAAAATTAATTGACGAGATTTTTGGTGAAAAATGTGAAGGAAACTATATCCAACCAACATTTATTACTGATTATCCAAAAGAAATGTCTCCTTTATGTAAAGAACATAGAGATAATCCTGAATTAACAGAGCGTTTTGAATTAATGGTTTGTGGTAAAGAAATTGCCAATGCATATTCGGAATTGAATGATCCAATTGATCAAAGAGAACGTTTTGAAGCTCAATTAAAATTAGCAGCTCGTGGTGATGATGAAGCTGGAGAGTTTATTGATCAGGACTTTTTACGTGCGTTAGAATATGGTATGCCTCCAACATCTGGATTAGGAATTGGTATGGATCGTTTAATAATGTTCTTAACCAACAATCAATCTATTCAAGAGGTATTATTCTTCCCTCAAATGAAACCAGAGAAAAAAGCCCCTGCTGTTGAATTAAACGATGAGGAAAAGGTTGTTTTAGCGCTAATTGAAAAAGCAGAAAAAATTGATTTAAATGAGCTAAAGGCTCAAAGTGGACTTAGTAATAAAAAATGGGATAAAACCATTAAAGGACTTACTAAAAATAAATTGGCAGCTGTTGAGAAAACAGAAGAAGGTTTATTTGTAACAGTAGTATAATATTTACTTTATATAAAACAAAAGAGCAACCAAATGGTTGCTCTTTTTAATTTTAATTAATCTTGTTAGATTAATGAAAAACTTCTAATTCTCTAATAGCAATCAACGCAAAATCACTTGAATTAGCAGATGATTTTCCTTTTACTGATTGTAAATAACATCCTGCTTTGAAATAATTTTCTTTAGCTTTTGCAGATTTGGATGTAAAAATTGTTTCTACTCTATTGCGGTTATTATCTAACCTATATAGCTTTACAATGCTATTTTTATAGGTAAGCTCTAAATGTAACTCATCTCCTAAATTAAAATCTCCTACAGTTTTACCTCCACCTTCTAAAACTTCAGTAACATATCCGTTTATTCTTAACTTTACATTTCCGGAAGTTTGATAGGGATCTCCTTGACATTGTACTCTAATTACATCATCAAATTCATCTGTTTTATCATGAATTTGACCAAAACACACTTTACCAGATTGTGGTAAATGATCTACACGTACTCGCCAAATCATTCTATGCTCTGTACTAGTTGTTCCATCCCAATAAATATTATCATTACCGTTAGATGTTAATTCACGTAATTCTGAACGAGGATTTCCGGATCCGCTTGATGTTGGATTACCTGTATAAGCCTTAAAATACGTCCAAGTTCCGTCTGTATAAAACCAATTAGAATTACTATAATTTTCTAAGTTTGGTGTATCGTCTAAATACGTTAATCCGTTATTTGATGCACCTCTATTAAAAGTTCCAGAGTATCCGTTTAACTTCCAATTAACCAAACCACCTAAAACACCTGCTGGTGAATTACTATTTCCTGTATCTGGGTCAGTGGTACCTCCATCAGAACCTCCTATTACGTTTATTTGTACTTCAGTTATACTGTTCCAATCATTAGATGAATTACCAAAGCCTCTAATTCGAACATATCTACCTTGGGTGTCTGGAAGTTCATATTTTTCTAAATTAGATGTAGAACCTGATGAACCTGATACTTTGTTATTTAAAACCGTAGTAAATGATGAGGTTGTATTTCCAATAGCAATTTGAAAATAAGATACTCTTTGATTTCCTTTAAACCAAGCAATACTAACATCATCAATAGTCATTACTTCACCTAAATCATAGGTAATATATTTACCTGTTGCTCCGTAAGATGACCATCTTGTGTTTAAATTACCATCTAGTGTGTTAATGGGCTTGTTACCATCATCTCCATTTGCTGTAACAGTAATTTCGCTACTGCTAACAATTCTTTGTGCTGTTTCGGGGGAAACTAACTTTTCATCTGATAAACTTTCTACTGTTGTCAAATCATCATTAGCGCAAGATGAACAAACAGAAAAACCTACCAAAAAGAAAAATTTTGCAATTGACTTCAATGTAAAAACTGTGTTTTTCATTTTGAAATGTTTTTAAATTATTAATTATTTTATTGGAAAACCATTTTGGTTAACCAATTACAAATATATACAATTATGTTAATTATGATTATTTTAATTTGATTTAAATAAATTAAAAACAGATTGTTAGAATTTGTATATATTTATACAAGCTATGAAGAAGACATTTAACTATATACCTGGCCATTTGCTAGTTGGACTCATCACAGGTATAATTATAGAATATTATACTAATATCAGCATTAATATTTTAACCCTAATATTTATATTGTTCTTTATTATACTAGTTTACTCCAAGTATTATAAAAAAATAATAGTTTTTACCTGTTCCGCATTAATAATTGCAATTTGCTTAGGTATATTTTCTGTAAAACTTAATGCTGATTGTAACTATAAAAACCATTATAAATATTCAGCAAAAAGAGGGAGTAGTTTATTCATAAAAGTATATGAAGTATTAAAACCTTCTAAAAAATATGTAAAATTTAAAGGAAGTATAATCCAAGTTGATACTACAATTACACAAGGGGATATTATCATTAATATTAAAAAAGACACACTAGAAAAAATAAATATTAAGATTGATGATGTTTATATAACAAAAGGATTATTACAAAGCATAAGAGAGCCTTTAAACCCTTATGAATTTAGCTATAAAAAGTACCTGGAAAAACAACAAATATCACATCAGCTTTTTCTGAATAAAAGGGATTTTCATTATTTAAAGAAAGGAAACTTATCTTTAAAAGGTATTGCTTCAAATATCAGACGAAAAATACAAAGCTCTCTTATAAATAATGGTTTTAAAAAAAATGAATATGCTATTATAAATGCTTTATTATTAGGACAACGACAGGAAGTATCAAAAGATATTATTAAAAACTACATTAATGCAGGCGCTATTCATATACTCGCCATATCAGGTTTACATATAGGTATTATACTATTGATATTAAATTTTATACTAAAACCATTATTGAAGTTACCTAAAGGTATATTTTTAAGAACAATACTAATTTTAATAATGTTATGGAGTTTTGCATTAATAGCTGGCATGTCGGCATCTGTAGTTAGAGCTGTTACAATGTTTAGTTTTATAGCAATCGGAAAAACTTTTTTTAAAAAACAACCTATTGAATTTTCAATAATAACTTCGCTTTTTATATTATTATTAGTTCATCCAATGTATTTATTTGATGTTGGTTTTCAACTAAGTTATTTGGCTGTGTTTGGAATTGTTATTATCCAACCAAAAATATATGAATTATGGAATCCAAAAATTAAATTTGTAAACTACATATGGACATTAATTACGGTTTCTGTAAGTGCACAAATTAGTGTGTTACCACTTAGTTTGTATTACTTTCATCAATTTCCATTATTATTTATACTTTCCAACTTAGTAATAGTTCCTCTTTTAGGACTAATTTTAATAGGCGGTCTGTTAATAATTGGGCTTTCTTTAATAAATAAACTCCCCAATGAATTAGTAATTGTATATAGTAAAATTATTTTATGGATAAATAATTTTATTGGCTGGATTGCAGATAAGGAAGATTTTTTAATCACAAACATTAGTATAAGTTTGATGACAACCCTACTCTTCTACATTTTATTAATTTCATTAAGTTATTTTATATATTCTAAAAAAACAAAAGCATTAATTGTATCATTATGCATCATTATTATTCTTCAAACAGTATTAATTGCAGGTAAATATGAAAGACAAAGTAAACATGAATTTATAATTTTTCATAACAACAAGAAAGAATTACTTGCCATAAGAAACGGAGATAGTATTACTATTTTATCAAACGAAGAAAAAACAGAATTGATAAAAAAGAATCCTATAAAAGCATATATAAATGAAGAAAAAGTAATTATTGATACAGTAAAGACACTACCAAAATTCATAAAAATAAATGAGAAAAACGTAATGTTTATAGATAGTCTTGGAGTTTATACAAAAGAAATTAAAAATCCACTACATGTTGTTTTACAAAACTCTCCTAAAATAAACTTAAACAGGTTAATAGATTCTTTAAAACCGAAAATAATTATAGCTGACGGAAGTAATTATAAAAGCTATGTAATGAATTGGAGAATGACATGTAAGCATAAAAAAACACCATTTCACTATACAGGTGAAAATGGTGCTTATATTTTACACTCAAAGTAAGTTTTATAACGAACTTTTAAAGTTTTTTTCAAAATCTGCCCAAGGAGTAGATTTGTATGCCTCACCACTAAAATAGGCTAAAATCTTCTCGAAACGTTCTGTAGTTAAATAACCTGGTACCGTTTGTATTAACTGCTGTTCTGCATTAAAAAAAGCAGTTGAAGGATAACTCATTTTACCTTTAAGTATTGCTGCTGCTAACTCGTGATATTTAGTTCTGCCTTGCTGTACAAACTTAAAAGTTTTTCCTTTAAAAGCGATATCTTCTTTACCTTCACCATCCATCTTAACAGCATAAAAGTTATCATTAATATATTTTACAATAACCTCATTTTTATAAGTGGTTGCATCCATTTTTTTACACCATCCACACCAATCTGTATATAAATCTACCAATATTGGTTTAGGATTTGTTTGGTTCATTTTCAAAGCCTCTTCAAAAGAAAGCCAATTTACTTCTTGTGCTTGTGTCACAAAGCTTGTGAACACAAAAAATGCTAATGCTATTATTTTTTTCATACTACATATGTCTCAATTAATATACCAAACTTACAAAAAAACCTGTCTGATTTCTAATAATCAAGACAGGTTTTCACTAAATATTTTAAAAAAGGGTTATTTCACTCCGTGCATTAATCTTCTCATTAATGGGTTTAAACCTGCAATAATTAATCCAGCAACTATAGGAATGATTGTAAAAATTAAAAAGAATCCTGAAATAGAATATGCCTTTTCAATCTCTTCAATATAACTACCTACAGTACCTGCTAATTTATTACCCATAGCAATAAATAAGTAGTAAACACCAAACATAAAGCCAATCCATTTAGCTGGAACTAACTTACTAATGTAAGATAAACTTACCGGAGAAATACATAATTCTCCCATTGTATGGAATAAATAGGCAGCAATTAACCAAAACATACTCACTTTCATTACAGGCTCCCCTGCCACAATTCCTTGAGATCCTAGCGATAAAAACCCGAATCCTAAACCTAACAATAATAATCCAAATCCGAATTTTAATGGTCCAGACATATTGTACTTACTTTCCCACCATTTAGAAAATAATGGAGCTAAGGTAATAATGAATAAAGAGTTTAATATACCAAACCAAGTAGCTGGAACCTCAACACTTTCTTTAGAAAAATCACGTTGAATTTTCCAACCTACAATACCCCAAATTATAATAAAACTTACAGATAAAATAATGTTACCTATTGCGTATTTAGCAAATGTCTTTTTAAACAATAAGTATAAAACATAAGTAATAATACCTAAAGGTAAAATTGTTAGTAAAGCATCTATATACTTAAATAAAGTTCCAGAAGTACCTGTTAAATTTCTTTGAGTATATTCTTCAGCAAAAATAGTCATAGATCCCCCTGCTTGCTCAAAAGCAGCCCAGAAAAACACCGTAAAAATACAGAATACACCTACAGCAAATAACCTATCTATAATTACATTTTGCGGTGTATTTTCTTCTTCATTTACATCTACTAAGGCCTGATCACCATCAGCTCCTACTTGCGCTACAGTAATTTCTTGTATTTTTTTAGGAGATAAACCAATATCACCAAAGATATTTTGCGTAAAGTAGAATTGTAACATTCCAATAAACATGAAGATTCCTGCCAATCCAAATCCCCATGACCAAGAATAGTTTTCACCAATATAACCACATAACATGATTCCTAAAAAAGCACCAGCGTTTACTCCCATGTAAAAAATAGAGTAAGCACCATCTTTTTTCTCTTCGTGATTTTTATACATATTAGATACAATAGAAGTCATGTTTGGTTTAAACAATCCATTACCTAACATTAAACAACCTAAACCTATGTATAAAAACAGAGGTGTTTCAACAGCCATGGCAGCATGTCCAAGTGTCATTATTAATGCTCCTAAAATAACCGCCCATCTGTAACCTAATAATTTATCAGCAATTAAACCTCCAAATACAGGAGTTAAATATACCCCCATAGTGTATGTACCATATAATGATAGTGCTTCGGCTTTTTCCCAACCAAAACCACCGTCTGTTACAGAGCTTATTAAAAATAAAACTAATAATGCACGCATTCCATAGTATGAAAAACGCTCCCACATTTCTGTGAAAAAAAGTACAAACAATCCTGCAGGATGTCCAAGTACCTTGTCTTTAAATAGATTTTCGATATCTGTGTTCATATATTTATTTTGAATTAGTATTTAAAAATTAGTGAACGTTGCCCATTAACTTTTTCATTAGCGGCGAAAATAATAAAACTAAAAGTCCTGCACCTAAAGAATATTGTGCTATTAGCACAAAACCATCTGTATAAAGGCCTAAAGTTTGTAATCCACCAACATTAGCATCTGTACTTTCTACAGCTAATTGTTTGGAAATAAAACCTACAATTTGAAATGCAAATGCAGATGATAAAAACCAAACTCCCATCATAAATGAAACTATTCTTTTAGGAGATAAATCCGTTATTTTAGATAAACCTACTGGTGACATAAATAACTCTCCAATAGATAGGATGAAGTACATCACAAATAAAAAACTCATTGGTACCATTCCGTTTTCATCTGCACTAGCACTACTAATACCTAATACATAAAAACTTAATCCTGCTAAAACCAAACCAAGTCCAAATTTGTATGGTGTTCTTGGATTTAAATTCTTTTTTGATAAATATGCCCATAATAAAGAAACAGGAATAGATAAAAGAATAATAAAAATTGGGTTTAGTGCATTAGATTGACTAGCATTTAACCATGTTAGATTTACATTTCTATCAGCAAACAATGTTATTATACTTCCCGATAACTCATGGAAACCCCAAAACAATGTCATGAAAAAAGTAATTAAAACAGCCATAATTAACTTCTTTCTTTCATCAGGAGATGAGTTTATAATAATTGTTGCTAAATAAATTAATACTCCTATTCCAATAGCAATAAATAATAAATTAACTACATTTTTATCTCCTAAAAAAGTTTCTCCTCCTCCAATGGCTTTGTATGAAGATAATAAGTAAGCGATTATTGGAGCTGCTAAAAATGAAACTATTGGAATAAATGTTTTTTGAGGTATTCCTAATATTTTTTTCTCATAAATTTCTTTAGATGGTGGTAAACCTCTATCTCCAAAAACATTATTTTTAATACCACTCCAAAAGAATATTAAACCGGTTAACATTCCTAATCCAGCTAAACCAAATCCATAATGCCATCCATAGGTTTCTCCTAACCAACCACATAATAAAGGAGATGCAAAAGCACCTATATTAATTCCCATGTAAAAAATGGTAAAACCAGAATCTTTTCTTCGGTCACCATCCTCATATAAAGAACCAACAAAAGTTGAGATATTTGGTTTAAAGAAACCATTACCCACAACAATAAACGCCAACGCTAAAAAGAATGCAATATCATTTTCTATAGCAAGTACAAAGTGTCCTAAAGACATTAAAATACCTCCTAAAAAAATAGAACTTCTCATTCCTAATATTTTATCAGAAATTCTACCTCCAATAACTGTTGATGCATATACTAATGATCCGTATGAAGCATAAACTGCAGCAGCGGCTGCATCTTTTTCAGCGAGAGCTTTAAATATTTCATTTACCATGTAAAGCATTAGCAATGCTCTCATTCCGTAAAATGAAAAACGCTCCCAAAGTTCTGCAAAGAATAAATAAAACAACCCTTTAGGATGTCCAAACATTTGCGGCTCTTTTTCAGATAATATTGATTTTGACATAGTTGTTGTTTTTTAAATTTGATTAGTCTTTTTGAAGTAAATTCTTTTCTAAAAAGTTAGTCATTTTAGTATACAAATTTAACCTAGTGTTTTTACCCTTATAAATACCATGAGCTCTATCTGGATAAATAAACAAATCAAATTGTTTGTTCGCCTCCACTAATGCATTTACCATTCTCATTGTATTTTGTTGGTGTACATTATCATCACCCGAACCATGAACTAATAAATAGTTACCTTCTAATTTGTCTGCATAATTTATTGGAGAATTATCATCATAACCTTCTGCATTTTCTTGCGGTGTGGTCATATATCTTTCTGTATATACAGTGTCATAAAAGCGCCAAGATGTTACTGGAGCAACTGCAATAGCTGTTGAAAAAATATCATTTCCTTTTAAAATACAGTTAGTACTCATAAAACCACCGTAAGACCAACCCCATATTCCTACTCTATCTTCATCGATATAATTTCTTTGAGCTAATTGTTTTGCTGCAGCTATTTGATCTTCTACCTCAAATTTCCCTAATTGTTTTTGAGTTACTTTTTTAAAATCTCTACCTTTTAAACCTGTACCACGACCATCTACACAAACAACAATCATCCCTTTTTGAGCTAACATATTGTGCCAATAATCATTACTCCCATTCCATCTATTAGCTACTTGTTGTGAACCAGGACCAGAATACTGGAACATTAGCATAGGATATTTCTTATTAGCGTCAAAATCAACAGGTTTTATCATGTACATATTCAACTCATTACCATTAACAGTAATGGTTGAAAACTCTTTTGGTGACATTTTATAAGTTGCTATTAAAGATTTTAATGCTGCATTGTCTTTAATCACTTTCAGCTCTTTTCCTTCCGAATTATACAAACTGTATACTGCTGGACTCTCTGCAGATGAATAAGTACCTATGAAATAATTCATGTTTTTACTAAAAGAAGCACTGTTATTTCCATCTTCTTTACTTAGTAATTTCTTATCTGATCCGTCTAAACCAATACTATAAATACCTCTATTGATAGAACCATTCTCTACTGATTGATAAAATATTTTTTGTGATTCTTTTTGAAAACCATAGTAGTTAGTTACTTCCCATTCACCTTTTGTTACTTGATTTATTAACTTCCCTGAAGCATCATAATGATAAATGTGATTGTAACCATCTTTTTCACTAGTCCATATAAAACTGTTATCTTCTAAAAAAGTTAGGTTGTCTTGAATATCAACATACGCCTGATCTTTTTCATTTAAAACAACTGTTGATGCATTTGTTTTTGCATTCACAAAATATAAGTTCAAATTATTTTGATGACGATTTAATGTGGTTACACACAATGTTTGAGCATCTTTTGTCCATTGTAATCTAGGAATGTACTCATACTCTCCTACATTTAATTTTTTAGTGGTATTATTAGCTACATTGTATAAATGTAAACTTACTTTAGCATTATCTTCACCTGCCTTAGGATACTTAAATGTATGCATACTTGGGTATAAATCATTCCCTGTTACATTCATAGAAAATTGAGGCACTTCTTTCTCATCAAAACGCAAAAATGCTAAATATTCGCTTGTTTCATTCCAATCAAAAGCACGAACAAAACCAAATTCTTCTTCATAAACCCAATCTGTGGTTCCGTTTATAATAGCATTAACTTCACCATCTTTTGTAATTTGAGTTACCTTACCATTACGTAAGTTTTTAATAAAAAGATTGTTGTTTTTGGCGTAAGCTACTTTTTTGCTATCAGGAGAAAAAGTTGGTTCTTGAATATCTTCTCCAACTAAGGTTAATTTTTTATCTGCTATGTTATACGCATAAAAAGTTCCTTTGTATGAATGCCTGTATACTTTTTTAAAGTTAGTACCTAATAATAATTGAGATTCATCATTATTAAAACTGTAGGTAGAAAAAGAATCTAGTCCGTCTAAATTTTCACTACTAACAATGGTAGCTACTTTTTCTAAAGTTTCATAACTGTACTTATCTACAGTAACTGCTTTAGTTTCTTTATTTCTATTTAATAGGGAATAAAAATCTCCGTTCATAGAATTTAAAGCATTCATCCTATCGGCAGAAAAAGTACCATTCCAGATTTCTTCTAAAGTAATTTCTTTAGTTCCTGTATTAGTATTTGAAGCTGTTTGTTGAGTTGATGTCTTACATGAGACGAGTATGAAGCAAAAAATTGCTAAAAAGCATAATTTTTTCATCTGAGTATGTAGTTAATTATATAAGAATGCCAAGTTTACGCAAAAAATAACAAACTTTACATTAATTTAACAGAAAACTACGCCATAAGCCTGGTTTTTGAATTAATCAACTATCTTTGTTTTTGAAGAAAAAATACAGATGAATGTCTAAAATGATATCCGGATTTTCTAAATTATCTAAAGAAGAAAAAATAGATTGGTTAGCTGCAAATTATTTTACTAATCAGCCCGAAATTATTCAAACTATAAAACAATATTGGAACGTTGATGAGAAACTTCAACAATTGCATGATGATTTTATAGAAAACACTATTTCTAACTTTTACATGCCTTATGGTATCGCACCAAATTTTGTTATTAATGGTCGCGAGTATGTTGTACCAATGGTTGTTGAAGAAAGTTCTGTAGTAGCTGCAGCTTCAAAAGTTGCTAAATATTGGAGTACACGAGGTGGTTTTAAAACTCAAGTAATTGCTACCAAAAAAATTGGACAAGTTCATTTTTTATTTGCAGGAGATACATCTAACTTAGAAAAGTATTTTCAAGAAAATAAAACTGAGCTTTTTGCCGCAACTGCCGCTATCACCAAAAACATGGAGAAACGTGGCGGTGGTATTTTAGACATTGAACTTGTTAATAAAACAGATAAACTTGCGAACTACTATCAATTACATGTTACTTTTGAAACTAAAGATAGTATGGGGGCCAACTTTATTAACTCATGCTTAGAGGCTATTGCTAAAAAGTTTGAAAATGATGACATAGAAATCATCATGAGTATTTTATCTAACTATGTTCCTGAATGCTTAGTTAGAGCAGAAGTTAGCTGTAAAGTTTCTGAATTAGGAGGCGAAAACCCAGAAAAATTTGCGCATAAATTTGAACAAGCAGTTAAAATTGCTGAAATAGAACCTTACCGAGCAGTTACACACAACAAAGGTATTATGAACGGTATTGATGCCGTAGTTTTAGCAACAGGAAACGATTTTAGAGCGATTGAAGCTGGCGCACATGCTTACGCGAGCAGAAATGGAAATTATGCTAGCTTAACACATTGTGAGGTTAAAGAAGGTGTTTTTAAATTTTGGATTGAAATCCCTTTAGCTTTAGGAACTGTTGGTGGATTAACTGCATTACATCCTATGGCTAAGTTATCATTAGACATGATGCAAAAACCATCTGCCAGAGTGCTAATGCAAATTATTGCTGCCGCAGGTTTAGCTCAAAACTTTGCAGCTTTAAGAGCGTTAACCACCAAAGGAATTCAACACGGTCATATGAAAATGCACCTAATGAATATTCTTAACCAACACCACGCTAGCAATGAAGAAAAAGAAACGGTAGCTAAATACTTTGAAAACAGAACTGTTTCTCATAGTGCTGTGGTAGAAAAATTAAACTCATTAAGAAAACCAGCAGTAAACTGGATAGATTTTGAAAATCAAAAGCTAGTAAAAGAAACCTTATTACAACTATCAGCAGACGCTAAACCAAAGTTTGGAAGCATGAATGGACAACAAATGATTGAACATTTAAGCGCTGTTACACAAATAGCAAATGGTAATTGGAAAGTTGACACATTTGTTTCTGATGAAAAAGCAGCACGAAGAAAACCTTTTTTAAATACTGAAAACGAATTACAAATTGGATTCAAAGCTCCGTTTTTAGCCGAAGCTCCAGCCGATTTGAAATTTAACAGCATGCAAGAGGCTATAAATGATTTACTTATACAAATTGACGAATTTTTTAAAGTTTTTACTGAAGATAAAAATAGAAAAGTTGTACATCCTTTCTTTGGCGAATTAAATTTTGATGAATGGAAAAAATTCCAAATAAAACATTTTACACATCACTTTAAACAATTTGGTTTAGTATAAATTACCAGGTGAAAGTCTACTGAAAATTTTATAATTGAAATTGATAATACTATTATCCTTACTGAAGCCTAAGGATGCTTTTTTCAAAATAATGTTTTTTAAGTAGTTTAACCGTTGTTATTTTTGGAATTTATCTGATAGGTCCTGTTGCTTTAGATAAAAAGCGAAAACAAAAAAGTATTTCAATATTCAAATAAGGCAATTAACTTTTATATTTTGAAAAAATTTTACGCAAACGGAAAATTATTAATTACCGGAGAATACGTAGTTTTAGACGGTGCTCAATCATTGGCCGTACCTACAAAATACGGACAAGATTTAGTGGTCAAAACAATAAACGAACCTACTCTAATTTGGGGAAGCTTTACCCATACGGGTGAATGTTGGTTTGAAGCCTCTTTTAGTCTACCTAAACTACGACTAAACGCTGCTACCTTTAATTCTGATAAAGAAGGTAGCGCAGAATTTATTGCAGAAACACTTCAAAATATATTACAGGAAGCAAGAAAACTAAATCCTTCTTTTTTACAATCTGAAAAAGGTTATGTAGTAAAAACTAAACTAACTTTTCCTCAAAATTGGGGATTAGGTAGTTCTTCAACCTTAATAAGTAATATAGCCAATTGGGCTAATGTAAATGCATATACCTTACTGTGGAACGCTTTTTCTGGTAGTGGTTATGATATTGCATGCGCTGAAAACAACTTTCCGATTTATTATAAATTAACAGATAAAACTCCCAATACAACTCCAGCAAATTTTAACCCGCAATTTTATGACAATTTGTTTTTTGTGTATCTAAACCAAAAACAAAATAGCAGAGAAGGTATTAAAAGGTACAAAGAAAAAAAACAGCATATTCAACATGAAATTGATAGAATTTCTCAAATAAGCGAAAAAATAACAGCATCAAAAAACATTAGTGAATTTGAAGATTTAATTAAAGAACATGAAAACATAATCGCTTCAATTATTGAATTACCTAAAGTAAAAGACCTTTTGTTTTCTGATTATTTTGGAGAAATTAAAAGTTTAGGTGCTTGGGGTGGCGATTTTGTTCTCGCTACAGGAAATCAAGAAACATTAAAATACTTCAAAACAAAGGGTTTTACTACCGTACTACCTTACAAAGAAATGGTATTATGAAAAGAGTAGTTATAATTGGTGGTGGTGCCGCTGGTTTTTTTACAGCTATTAATGCTAAAGAATTAAATCCTGACCTAGACATTACAATTCTTGAGAAAGGAAAAGACGTTTTACAAAAAGTTAAAATATCTGGTGGAGGAAGGTGCAATGTTACCCACGCTTGTTTTGAACCAAAAGAGCTCGTTAAATTTTATCCCAGAGGAGAAAAAGAACTTCTAGGTCCTTTTCATCAATTTATGACAGGTGATACTTTTGAATGGTTTGAAAATAGAGGTGTACCGTTAAAAATTGAAAGTGACAATAGAGTTTTTCCTGATGCTAACACTTCGCAAGCTATTATTGATTGTTTTCAGAATTTAGTAGAAACATTAAACATTAAAGTTTTAACCAATCAAGTAGTCACAAACTTTGAAAAATTAACCGATGATTGTTGGAAAGTTCAAACAAAAACAGCTGAATTTACTGCCGACGCTCTTGTAATTGCCGCCGGAAGCAGTAAAAAAATATGGGATTTATCTACAAAACTTGGTCATAAAATTATTAATACGGTTCCATCTTTATTTACTTTTAATATAAAAGATGAAAGAATAACAGATCTGGGTGGTATTTCTGTTCCTAATGCAACAGTAAACATAATAGATACTAAACTTGAAAATTACGGCCCACTATTAATTACACATTGGGGTTTAAGCGGCCCTGCTATTTTAAAACTATCTGCTTTTGGCGCTAGAATTTTAGCAGATAAAAACTACCAATATAAAGTTGGTGTTAATTGGTTATCAACCTCAACAAATCAAGTTATTGAAACATTAAATAGCACTAAAAAGAAAAATAGCAAGAAACAGATAGGAATTAAGTCTCCTTTTAACGAAATACCAAAAAGGCTTTGGGAACGTTTTTTAACAACATCTAACATTAATACAAATAAAAATTGGGCAGATGTTTCTAAAAACGAAATTACCGCTATTGCAAATCAATTAACTAATGCTGTTTTTCATGCCCAAGGAAAATCTACCTTTAAAGAAGAATTTGTTACAGCTGGAGGTATTGATTTAAAAGAAATAAATTTTAAAAAGTTTGAAAGCAAACTACACAAAAACCTTTTTTACGTTGGAGAAATATTAAATATTGATGCCGTTACTGGTGGATTTAATTTTCAAAACGCATGGACTGGCGGATTCATTTGCGCAAATGCTATTGCTAATATTTAATAATTAAGCCTCTTCATCTTCGCTTTCTTCGTAACAGTTAAAAATAATTGAGTAACCATACTCTTTGGCTTCGGTATAAAACTCTCTTAAATCTTCATCTAATTCTTCTTCACTTTCTACTACATAGTAGTCTTTTTCAATATCCTCTACTTTCCAACCTTCATCTTGAATATAGAATTTAGCTAACTCAAGAGCTCCTTCTAAATCTGCATAATTAATATACAAGCTTACATAAGCTCCTTCTACTTCATTAAAATATTCTGATTCTTTACCTGGAACGGCATGTGCATTTATTAAAAACATAGCTTATAATATTTAGTAGCTAAGTTACATAATTAAAAACAATTTTGCACGGTATTTAGTAACTCATTACGGTTCCAAAATATAATAATTGGAATGTTTTAACATCTAACAACAAATAATTCATAGCCATCATTATACCATAATTAGTTTTATCATAAAAACGATGGTCAAAATAATTTATCTGTGTTTCATCTTCATAAAAATCTGCTTTAGTATTAAAATTATTTTCAATAAAATCATCTAAATGCGTAAGTCTATGAATATTAATTTTTGCAGAATAATTATGTAAACTATCAATTTTAATTTTTAATTTTTTGCCCTTTGAAGTTAAGTGACCTAATGGGGTAAATAACACTTTTTGGTAATGATCTTCATCTAACAACTCATATAATATTCTTTGAGAATCTACTTCTTTTTGAAGCTTTTCTACATAGCTAACCACATTATTAGAAAGCCTGTTTAATTCGCCAATCTTTATCTTTACCTGATGAAACATCAATGGCTTTTGCTCTGCTTTTTTTTCAAAATCTAACGTACGAGCTTTTATTACATCACTACTAACATTAATTGCTTGCTTTATAGATTGATGTGAATTAAACGATGAATATTTGTATTGACTTTGAACATTACAAATGTAAAAAGCTAAAAAACAAACTACTAATTTAGTTTTCATAACAGTAAAATAATGCGGAAATATAGTATATTTTTTGATATAGACTATGCTAACAGACCTCTATGAGGTTTTAACGCATCTCTGTACAACTTCATATCTGCCTCATCAACAATTACAAATGCTATAGTATGCATTGGGTTTAGCGTATTAAAATCTACACCATAATTTTTTAAATTCTCAATTTGAGAAAACTCTTTAAGATGAACACAATGATGTTTAGCTGTTTCCAAAGCATCAGGACCTTTAAAATCCCAAATTAATTTTATTTTTTTCATTCTACAAAAATACCCATTTCCATCAAGAAGAAATGGGCTTGTATCATATTTATTATACAGATTTAATACTATTAATCATCAAACCAAATCTTCCAACCAAAAATACTAACATACCAAAAGATGGGCTTAATAAAGCTACTTTCAAACCACTTGCTAGTATTTCAGTTGATGCAGAACCGCTTAATGTTAATACATCAAAAGCTTGAATTAAACCTAACATTTGACCTAGAAAGCCCCAAACTAGTGCAAATAAACCTAAATGTTTTAATATGTCTATATATTTTTCAGGATTCGTTTTTTTGGCTAGTATTAAAAAAATTAACACAACAGATGTAAGTAACATTATTAACAAAGGATACATAAAAAAACTACCTCCCTCATTCATTAAATTGAAAATTAAAAAATTCATATTATTAAGTTTTTAAAATTATTGTTGTGAAAATAACTTACATTGTTGCTCTAAAATTAATTAATCGATTAACTACCGTCTTAACCTTATTTTCTACATATTTAGTTTGTATTTCGTTTTACAGTCAAATCATGCTTTAAAATGGTATTCTGTCGATAAAAAATAAGAAACCTATTTATATTAAGAAATTGCGCAAATGATTATTAACAAAAAAAAGCACAAACTTATACTAACATTTACAACACATACAATTTGTTGGCTATGTGTTTATTTATTTTTTGTCTTTTTTTTAAGTTATGGATATAATAACACGGAATACACCAATAAATTTAGCGTGTTTTTAATGCCTGTAACTATAATTACTACTTATTTTTTCTCATATTTTCTTATACCTAAATACTTACACACAAAAAAAAGAACTTTATTCATTTTATATAGTGTTTACACATTTATAATCTCAACTTTCTTTATAATCCTATCTGTTTTTTATGCTGTTATTTTCTCAAAAAATCTTTTAAGAGAAAATATACCCGCTCTTACTAAACCATTACCTGTAATATTATTGAGCGTATATTTTATTATTTTAACTGTCACAATGTTAAATATATTGGTGAATGACTACAACTCTGAACTAAAAAACAAAGAACTAAAAAATAGGTTTATTAATATTCAACTTAAACTAAAAGAACAAGAACTTAAATATTTAAAATCACAAATTCATCCACATTTTTTATTTAACACTTTAAATACTATTTATGGTTTTGCATTAAAACAATCACAAGAAACACCTGAAATTATTTTAAAACTATCTGGTTTATTAGACTATATTTTATATCATGTAAACAAACCTCACGTGTTACTTTCTGATGAAATAAATCATATTAAAAATTACTGCGATCTCGAAAAAATAAGATTTAGAAACAAGCTTGATATTCAAATTTCTGAAACTTATTTTAACTCACAAACTTATATTCCCCCTATGCTTTTATTACCATTTATTGAAAATGCATTTAAACATGGTAAATCTTTAAATGGTAAACTTATAATATCAATCAGTATTAAAACCGATAAAGAACAATTGTACTTTTCTTGCAAAAACTCAATTAATAAAAACACAACAACAAGCAAAGAAGGAATTGGTCTTGAAAATTTAAAAAACAGGCTTAATATGTTGTATGGTATAGACTATACATTGAAAACTAATAGTAATACAGACTTCTATATTGCTACTTTAAAAATCCCAATTACACATGACTAACCAACTATCTTGCATTGTTGTTGATGATGAACCAATGGGCATTGAAATCATTGAAAGCTTTATCAATAAAACACCTCAATTAAAACTTATAAACACTTTTGATAATGCTATTGATGCTTTAAGATATATTGAAGCAAATAAAATAGATATTGCTTTTCTTGACATTAACATGCCAGAAATTAACGGTATAAGTTTAGCCAAATTAATTGGAGACAAATCGAAAATTATATTCACTACTGCGCACAGAGAGTTTGCTATTGAAGGCTTTAATTTAAACGTAACAGATTACTTACTAAAACCCATTGCCTATGATAGGTTTATAAAAGCCGTAAACAAATTAAAACCTAAACAAAACGCCGATAACTCAAGTTATATTTTTGTAAGGTCTGATAGAAAGATGATTAAAATAAATTTTGAAGACATTAGTTATATAGAAAGTTTAAGTGATTACATTAAAATTCATCTTTACAATAAAACAATTATTACAAGAGAAACTATCAGTAATATTGAAAGTAAAATACCCTCTCAAAACTTCATCCGAACACATCGGTCATACATCGTATCAATTAAAGCTATAGAATCTTTTACCAACGAATACATTGAAATTAATAAAAAAGCGATTCCTATAAGCAGAAGTTATAAAGAAAGTGTGCTAAAAACATTGCAACAATGATAGACTTAAATCTATTATATTTGTATTAAAATTAATAGCATTGAACACATCTGAATTCGTCTTTAAAGGATCTAAAAAAAATATTGAAACAGCAACTTACACTTGGCAAACACCGAGTAACATTGCATTAGTTAAATACTGGGGGAAATCGGAACCTCAAATTCCTAAAAACGCTTCAATTAGCTTCACTTTAAACAATTGCCATACAACAACAAAAATTAATTTTACTAAAGTAGAAAAGCAAACTACGCCATTATTTGATTTATTTTTTGAAGGTAAAAAGAAAGATGAATTCAAGCCAAAAATTGCAAAATTTTTAGACCGAATAAAAGAGTATTGTCCTTATATCTTTGATTATAAAATGACAATTTACTCAGAAAACTCTTTTCCACACAGTAGTGGTATTGCATCATCCGCTAGTGGACTTAGTGCAATTGCTATGTGTTTAATGAGCTTAGAAAAAGAATTAAACCCCGATATAAATCCAGCTTTTTTTAACAAAAAGGCTTCATTTTTAGCTAGACTTGGTTCTGGTAGTGCTAGTAGAAGCATAGAAGGCCCCTTAGTTGTTTGGGGAGAGCACCCTAATATTAAAGAAAGTTCTGATTTATATGGCGTTCCTTTTTCTTATGAAGTAGCAGATATTTTTAAAAACTATCAAGACACTATATTACTTGTTGATAAAGGAGAAAAACAAGTATCTAGCACAGTTGGACATAATTTAATGCATAATCATCCTTATGCTGAAAATAGATTTAAACAAGCTAATGATAATCTAGAAAAACTATCTAAAATTCTACAATCTGGTGATATTAAAAACTTTATAAACTTAGTAGAAAGTGAAGCATTAACTTTACACGCTATGATGTTAACCAGTAATCCTTATTTCATCTTAATGAAACCTAATACACTTCAAATTATTAACGAAATATGGAATTATAGAGCTACAAACAATAGTAATATTTGTTTTACGTTAGATGCTGGTGCAAACGTTCATGTTTTATATCCTCATAATGAAAAAGAGGCTATTAATCAGTTCATTGAAACTAAATTATCGGTTTACTGCCAAAAAAATCAGTATATTTGTGATGAAACGGGTTCTGGAGCAAAAGCTTTGTAACCAATTAAATCCCTATAACCATGAAAACTTCAACATTACTTTTAGCAATGTTTGTTAGTTTTTTTGCAACTTCAATTACTGCCCAAAGCACTATTTGGTTTGATGCAAACTGGCAAATAACCTCTAAGGACAAAGGTATGTACTACAGACCTGAACCTAAAAAAGTAGACAACGGATATTGGATTGTTGATTATTATAAAAATGGACAAATTCAAATGGAAGGATTAAGCTCAAACAAAACTCCTTTAGAAGAAGAGTTTGAAGGCTTAGTTTCATATTATCATTCCAACGGAAAACCCTACCATAAAGCAAATTATAAAGAGGGTGAACTACATGGCTTACGAAGAGTTTACTATGACACTGGTGAACTTAAAGAAGAAGGCACGTATAACTATGGTAAGAGAGATGGTGTTTGGAAAACGTATTATAAAAATGGTAAAATAAATTCTAAAGGAAAGTACAGAAATGGTGAAAAAGTTGGTGTTTGGAAAACTTTTTACAAAAATGTGTACTAATTAAATTTTACCGTAAATTTGCAACCTAAAATTATACGATGAAGGGACCCCTATTTTATGCAAAAATTTTACTCTTTGGTGAATATGGCATCATCAAAGACTCAAAAGGATTAGCCATTCCTTTTAATTCATACAAAGGAGCCTTAAAATCTGCTCAAAACCTTAACGGTGAAGCTAAAAAATCAAACGAAAGTTTAGCTAAATTTTATAACTATTTAGCAAATCTAAACTCAACATTAGTCTCGTTTGATTTAAATGAGCTAAAAAAAGATATTGACAATGGCATGTACTTTGACTCTTCAATACCTCAAGGTTATGGAGTAGGAAGTTCAGGCGCACTTGTTGCATCTATTTATGACAAATATGCTCAAAATAAAATAACGGTATTAGAAAATTTAACGCGCGATAAACTTTTAGCTTTAAAACAAATATTTGCTACAATGGAATCTTTTTTCCATGGTAAAAGCTCTGGTTTAGATCCGTTAAATTCATACTTAAGTTTACCTATACTTATCAACTCTAAAGAAAATATTGAAGCCACAGGTATTCCATCTCAAAAAGAAGGAAAAGGTGCCGTATTTTTACTAGATTCAGAACAAGTTGGAGAAACAGAACCTATGGTTAACATCTTTATGAATAAGATGAAAAACGAAGGTTTTAGAAAAATGATAAGCGAAGAGTTTGCTATTCATACAGACGCTTGTATTGAAGATTTCTTAAAAGGAAATGTAAAGTCTTTATTTGGTAACGTTAAAAAATTATCTAAAGTAGTATTAGCTAATTTTAAACCAATGATTCCTGACGCTTTTCATAAAGTTTGGGAAAACGGTCTTGCAACCAACGATTATTATCTTAAACTGTGTGGTTCTGGCGGTGGTGGATACATCTTAGGGTTTGCAGAAGATTTTGACAAAGCACAACAAAGTTTAAAAGATTATAAATTAGAAATAGTTTATAGATTTTAAATGAATACCAACAACAGAAGTTTACTTTATAAATTTTTTAGCCTACTATCTGTTGTAAGAGGTTATAATATTCTCGTGTTAATAGCTGCTCAATATTTAGCAGCTATTTTCATTTTCTCCGACTCTAAAAAACTAAAACCTATACTTTTAGACTGGCATTTACTTTATTTAGTTCTTGCTACAGTTAGCGTAGTAGCATCTGGCTATATTATCAACAACTTTTATGATGTTAAAGCAGATCGAATTAACAGACCTTTAAAATCTGGCTTAGATGCCTATATTAAACAAGAAACAAAGTTAAGTCTCTATTTTATTCTTAATTTCATTGGCTTCTGTTTCGGCTGGCTAGTATCCTGGAAAGCAGCCTTATTTTTTGCTGTTTATATTTTTGCCATTTGGTTTTACTCTCATAAATTAAAAAGATATCCGTTAACTAGTGTTTTTTCAGCCACTGTACTTACCATACTTCCTTTTTTTGTAGTTTTTATTCATTATAAAAATTTTTCAACAGTAATTTTCATTCATGCATGTTTTCTATTTTTAGTAATCATGGTGCGTGAGTTAATTAAAGAATTAGAAAACATTAAAGGCACTATAGCTAACAACTATAAAACCTTTCCTGTTGCTTATGGCGAAAAAAAAACCAAACAACTAATATTATTTTTATTGATTTTAACCCTTGTTCCAGTAGCTTTTCTATTTAACTATCCAGCAATTGAATTTATGAAATACTATTTTTATGTTGCAGGCATCATTTTAATGTTAGTAGGATTATTTTTACAAAAAGCAACTCACAAAAATCAATATCGTTTACTACATAATGTTTTAAAAATCTTATTGTTAATAGGTGTCTTTAGCCTTTTGTTTATTGACAAGTCATTAATTTTAGATAAAGTTGTAAATGTTTTGGATTAAAAACCAAACAATTAACGTATCTTTGCACACCTTTTTTAAAACAATAAGAAAATGAATAAAAATAACTCGTCGAGAGGACGACAAGCTGGTAAGAACAGCAGAGGTCCTCAAAAAAGAAATCAATTCAAAAAAGACTTCAGAAAAAAAACAAACACTAATAATTCTTCAGAAAAAAATACTGATACTGGTGTTCGTTTAAACAAATTTATTTCCAATTCTGGAATTTGCTCAAGAAGAGAAGCTGATACATACATAGAACACGGTAGTGTTACCGTAAATGGTAAACTTGTAACTGAAATGGGCTACAAAGTTCAACCTGGTGATGAAGTAAGATTTGACGGAACTCTAATTGCCATGGAGCAAAAAAGATACATTTTACTTAACAAACCTAAAAACTACATCACAACTATGGATGATGATAGAGGAAGAAAAACAGTAATGGATCTTATTGGCAATGCGACTAAAGAACGCATATATCCTGTTGGTCGTTTAGATAGAAACACAACTGGATTATTACTATTTACCAATGATGGTGAAATGGCAAAAAAACTAACACACCCTAAACATAACGTAAGAAAACTATACCATGCTTCTTTAGACAGAAAATTAACGCTTGCTGATTTAGATAAATTAAGAGGCGATGTAATTATTGAAGGAAAAAAAGTTTTTATTGATGCCGTATCATACGTAGAAGGTGAAAAGAAAACTGAAGTAGGTATCGAAATTCACTCAGGAAGAAACAGAATTGTACGTAAAATCTTTGAACATTTTGGGTACAATGTAACAAAATTAGACCGTGTAATATTTGCCGGTTTAACAAAGAAAAATTTACCAAGAGGAAGATATAGAGAGCTTACTCAGCAAGAAATTAACAATTTAAAGATGATTTAAACCAATTTTACTATGAATGTTGAAAACATTAAAACCAAAGCAGATAGTATTTTAAACAGCTCAGCTTCAAGAGAAGAAAAATTACAAGAAATATGTGATTATTTAAAAGGAGAAATCTCTTATTATGATTGGGTAGGGTTTTATTTTAAAAACGGAGACAAGGAAGAATTAAAACTTGCTCAATTTGCTGGAGAGCCAACCGAACACACCATAATCCCTTTTGGTAAAGGCATTTGTGGACAAGTTGCAGTTAGTAATGAAAACTTTGTTGTGCAAGATGTAAGCGAACAAGACAATTATATTTCTTGTGGGTGGAAAGTAAAATCAGAAATAGTAATTCCTATTTTTGTTAACAATGAAAACATCGGTCAAATAGATATTGATTCTCACACTGTTAACCCATTTACAGCTCAAGACGAAGAAGTTTTAGAGTATATCTGCAAAAAGATATCAACAATTTTGTAAAAAATTACAAAAATATTTGCGTAATAACTTTTTTTTTATACATTTGAAAGGTAGCAGAATTTTACTAACTTTCAAAATCCCCTAAAAATGAGTAAACAATTCCCAAGTTATGAGGTTTTGGGCAACACCGCTCAACCCGAGAAACTATCACTGCTTCAAAAATTTGCAATTTGGTTTAGAGAATTTCTAGAAAATGCAGAATAATTTTTCGAAGCACGCACAAAACAAATCATCGGAAAGCTTAATTGACATCAATTTGCTTTCCGATTTTTTTTATTGCACACCCCTATTACTTTTAGTAAGTTTGTTTGCTCAATAACAACACAACAATGAGCACTAAAAAAATAATTAAATCTGCACTTATTTCCGTTTTTCATAAAGACGGATTAGCTCCAATCGCACAAAAATTAAACGACTTAGGCGTAACAATTTACTCAACAGGTGGTACCGAAAAATTCATTAAAGAATTAGGCATCGATGTAGTTCCTGTAGAAACTGTTACAGACTACCCTTCTATATTAGGGGGAAGAGTAAAAACATTACATCCAAAAGTATTTGGAGGTATCTTAAATCGTCAAGAAAACGAAAGTGATGTTGCACAATTAGAAGAATTTAATATTCCACAAATTGATTTAGTAATTGTAGATTTATATCCATTTGAAAAAACAGTAGCTTCTGGAGCTCCAGAACAAGAAATTATTGAAAAAATTGATATTGGTGGGATATCGTTAATTAGAGCTGCTGCTAAAAACTTTAAAGACACATTTATAGTTTCTTCTATGGAGCAATATGATGAGTTTTTACAATTAATTACAGAAAGTAACGGAGAAACAGCTATTTCAGACAGAAAACGTTTTGCTGCCAAAGCATTTAACATTTCATCTCATTACGATACCGCTATTTTTAATTATTTTAATGAAGAGGAAACAGTTTTCAAAGCTAGCGAAACAACATCTACAACTTTACGCTACGGAGAAAACCCTCATCAAAAAGGATATTTCTTTGGTGACCTAGAAGCCATTTTTGACAAATTACATGGTAAAGAATTAAGCTATAACAATATATTAGACGTTGATGCTGCAGTAAATCTAATGAATGAGTTTACAGGTGAAGCACCAACCTTTGCTATTCTAAAACATAACAATGCATGTGGTTTTGCACAAAGAGAAACTATTCATCAAGCATATATAGATGCTTTAGCAGGTGATCCTGTATCTGCATTTGGTGGAATTTTAATTGCGAATACTAAAATTGATAAGGCAACAGCAGAAGAAATTCATAAATTATTTTGTGAAGTAGTGATTGCACCAAGTTATGATGATGATGCTATAGACGTTTTAAAAGGTAAAAAGAATAGAATTATTTTAATCCAAAAAGAAGTAGCCTTACCAACACAAAATGTAAGAACTGCTTTAAACGGTCTTTTAGTTCAAGATAAAGATAATAAAACTGATAAATTAGAAGATTTAAGCTATCCTACAAACAATAAACCAAACGAAAGTGAGTTAGAAGATTTATTGTTTGCATCAAAAATATGTAAGCATACAAAATCTAACACAATTGTTTTAACAAAAAACAAACAATTGTGTGCAAGCGGAACAGGCCAAACTAGTAGAGTTGATGCACTTAAACAAGCAATTGAAAAAGCTACTAATTTTGGTTTTGACTTAAATGGAGCAGTAATGGCTAGTGATGCTTTTTTCCCTTTTCCTGATTGTGTAGAAATAGCAGATAATGCTGGTATTAAAAGTGTTATTCAACCAGGAGGTTCTATTAAAGATCAGTTGAGCATAGATTATTGTGATGAAAATAAAATGTCTATGGTATTTACTGGCACCAGACATTTTAAACATTAAAATTTAATTGATGATTTTCTTACTTTTTTTGTTAGATTTGCGAGAATACATCATTTTAAACTAAAAAAGTAATAAACTTTATATATGGGATTTTTCGATTTTTTAACTGAAGATATTGCTATTGATTTAGGTACAGCTAACACCCTTATAATTCATAATGGAAAAGTTGTTATAGATAGCCCTTCTATTGTTGCTCGTAACCGTGTAAATGGTAAAATTATTGCCACAGGTAAGGAAGCACAAAAAATGCAAGGAAAAACCCATGAAAACATAAAAACTATTCGCCCATTAAAAGACGGAGTAATTGCTGATTTTCAGGCATCTGAAGAAATGATTAAAGAATTTGTAAAGCAAATTCCGGCTATCAGAAAAAAGCTCTTCCCTCCTTCTCTTAGAATGGTTATTTGTATTCCTTCTGGTATTACAGAAGTTGAAAAAAGAGCGGTAATTGACTCTGCTCGTCATATGAATGCAAAAGAAATTTATCTTATCTACGAACCAATGGCTGCTGCCATTGGTGTAGGTATAGATATTATGGAGCCAAAAGGTAACATGATTATTGATATAGGTGGTGGAACTACAGAAATTGCAGTTATTGCATTAGCAGGTATTGTTTGTGACCAATCTGTAAAAGTTGCAGGTGATTTATTTACAAGTGACATCATGTACTATATGAGAACCCAACATAATCTACACGTTGGTGAATCTACCGCCGAGAAAATTAAAATTCAAATTGGTGCAGCTACCGAAGATTTAGATGAAGCTCCAGAAGACATGATGGTTCAGGGTCGTGACCTATTAAGTGGTAAGCCAAAACAAGTACAGGTTTCTTACAGAGAAATTGCAAAGGCCTTAGACAAATCTATATTACGTATTGAAGATGCTGTTATGGAAACATTATCTAAAACTCCACCTGAGTTAGCAGCCGATATATATAACACTGGTATTTATTTAGCTGGTGGAGGTTCAATGTTACGTGGTTTAGATAAACGTTTGTCTAGAAAAACAGATTTACCAGTGTATGTAGCAGAAGATCCATTAAGAGCTGTTGTTCGTGGAACAGGTATTGCCTTAAAAGACTTAGATCGTTATAAGAGCGTATTGATTAAGTAATATTTTTTTATGCAGCAGCTACTTTATTTTATTCAAAAATATAAGTATTTCTTGTACTTTATGCTGTTGCAGCTTATTGCACTTGCACTTACTATAAACAATCATAGTTTTCATAGAAGTAAATTTGTTAGCTCTACTAGTACTATTACAGGAAGTATTTATAATAAAGCTTCTAACTGGTCTGATTATTTTAATTTAAAAAGACAAAATACAGAGTTAGTTGAAGAAAACAATAAACTCAGAAATTTATTAGAACAATATAAAGCTATTACTGACACTGTAGTAACTTCTAAAACAACAGACAGTATTTATACACAACAGTATATTTATATAAGTGGAAAAATAACTAAAAACGAATTTCATAAACCTTATAATTTCTTAACCATTAATAGAGGACAAAAAAATGGTGTTACTTCAGAAATGGCTGTCATGAATAGCAAAGGTATTATTGGAATTACAGATGATGTTTCAAATTCGTATGCCAGGGTACAATCTATTTTAAACAGAAACAGCAAAATAAACGCTCGATTTAAAAACAGCTTCCACTTTGGGACATTAATTTGGAACGGTGAAAAAATCAATATAGTTCAGTTAACTGATATTCCAAGACAAGCTAACTATAATATTGGAGATACTATTATTACTGGTGGTAAATCAACAATTTTTCCAGAAGGCATTTTAATTGGAACCGTAATCACAAAACCTGAAAACCCTTCAGCATTAAATACAATTGATATAAAATTATTTAATGATATGACTAATATAAGTCCTGTTTATATTATTCAGAATTTAAATAAGGAAGAAATAAACACCCTAGAACAATCTACAGATGAATAAAACTTTATATCATATTATTTTATTCTTCTCATTAATATTGTTGCAAGCATTAATTTTAAACAATATTTTACTTTTCGGATATGTTAATCCGTATTTATATATTGTATTTATATTTCTATTTCCTTTAAGAAAAAATCGATTTCCCTTTTTAACGTATGCTTTTTTATTAGGTTTATTTGTTGATTTTTTCTCTGATTCTGGAGGAATTCACACGCTCGCTACTTTAACTATTGCATATTTAAGACCGTATTTTTTTAGAGTCGCTTTTCAAAAAACAGAAAGTGACTACGAGTTTTTCAAACTAGACCAAGAAAACTTTGGAAAAATATTTAACTATATAGTATCTCTTACATTAATTCATCATTTTATTCTTTTTAGTTTTATTAACTTTAGCTTCCAAAATTTTTCAAAAGTTATCGTAAATACACTATTATCGGGTATTTTTACGTTATTACTTTATTTTTTAGGAACTTTTATTTTTAGACGAAAGATATAAACTTGAAGAGAAGCATATTACTTATATTTTTAATCACTTTAGTAGGTGTTATTTACATTGGAAGACTGTTTCAACTACAAATTTTACGTGGTTCTAACACCAATCCTGTACAAAGTGCCGCTGTAAAAATTGAATATGATTATCCTGAAAGAGGATACATTTACGATAGAAATGGTAAACTTTTGGTAGCCAATCAACTTTCTTATGATGTAATGGTTATACCAAAAGATGTAAAACCTCTTGACACACTAGAATTTTGTAACCTTTTAAAAATTTCAAAAGAAGATTTTATCAAAAAGTTTCAGAAAGCCGAACGTTATGCTCGCTGGTTACCTTCTGTATTTGTGAAACAGTTGGCAAAAGAAGATTTTGCATATTTACAAGAGAAACTTCATAAGTTCAAAGGTTTTTATATTCAGAAACGTATTATCAGGAATTACCCAGTAAAATCAGCTGCAAATGTAGTTGGCTATATTAGTGAAGTAAACGAACAAGTAGCTAAAAAAAGTAATTATTACGAACAAGGTGAACTTATAGGTTGGTGGGGTGTTGAAAAACAATATGAAGATGTTTTACGAGGTATTAAAGGTAAAAAACACTTTAAACGTAATAATTTAAACGAAATTACGGGTATTTATAAAGACGGAGTTTATGACACATTAGCTGTGCCTGGTAAAGACTTAACGCTTACTATAGATTCTGAATTACAACAATACGGTGAGTTATTAATGACTGGTAAACGCGGTGGAATAGTAGCCCTAGAACCTAGTACTGGAGAAATTTTAGCACTTGTAACCGCCCCTTCTTATGACCCCAACATGATGGTTGGAAGAAACAGATCGGCTAACTCTGTAAAACTATTTGGAGATACCATTAATAACCCAACTATTGATCGTGGTTTACAAGGAATGTATTCCCCTGGATCTCCTTTTAAAATTATTAATGGTTTAATAGGACTAGAAGAAGAGGTTATTGATGAAAACTTTGCTGTTTATTGTTACGGTGGTTATCGCTATGGTAAAAGACCACACGAATTCATGGGATGTCACTGTGGAATGTATGGAAGACCCGTTAGACTTAAAACCGCCATTGCAAAATCATGTAACAGCTATTTTGCAACAGTTTACAGAAAAATTATCGATAAAGCTGAAAAAACAACTGTAGGCTTTGATAACTGGAGCAACCATGTAAAAAGTTTTGGTTTAGGAAACTACCTAGGATATGATCTGCCAGTTGGACAAAAAGGATACATTCCTAATGCACAATTTTATAACGATTGGTATAAATTTGGATGGGGTGCAACTACTAATATTTCTAATGCTATTGGCCAAGGTGAAGTATCTACCACTCCAATTCAATTAGCAAATGCAACAGCTGCTATTGCTAATAGAGGTTTTTACTATACACCACATATTGTTAAACAAATAAACAAACAGGGTATTAAAAATAAACTATATACTACACCTAAAAAAACAACAATTAGTAAACAATATTATGAGCCTGCTATTGAAGCTATGCATGAAGTTTTTAAAACAGGAACAGGAAAATACAGTCAGGTTAAAGGCATTGATATTTGTGGAAAAACAGGTACTGTAGAAAATTTCACAAAAATAAATGGCAAAAAAATAAAGTTAGAAGATCATTCTATACTTATTGCATTTGCACCAAAAGAAAATCCTAAAATAGCCTTGGCTGTTTTTGTTGAAAATGGTGGATATGGATCAACCTATGCTGCGCCTATTGCTAGTTTAATGATAGAAAAATATATTAATAGATCTATTAATCGTAAAACTGTGGAAGAAAGAATGATTAATTCTAGCTTACAACAGATATATGATCAACAATTAGAAAAAAAAGACTCCATTGCGTCAACAACAAAATAACATATTCGAAAATATTGATTGGTTTTTAGTTGCTATATATGCACTTTTAGTCGTTTTTGGCTGGATGAATATCTATGCCGCTTCTTTTACTGAAACCTCTGGTGAAATTTTAAATTTCTCTACTAGATTCGGAAAACAACTAGTATTTATGGGGCTAAGTTTACCTTTAATTGTGTTTATTTTATTTTTTAATTCAAAATTTTATGAGCAATTTGCTAGTATACTTTATGTGCTATCGATAATACTTTTAGCTGGTGTACTTATTTTTGGAAAAAAAATTAATGGTGCCACCTCTTGGTATAACTTCGGAGGAATTGGGTTACAACCTTCAGAATTTTCAAAGGCTTTTACTGCCCTTGCTTTAGCTAAGCTGATGAGTGATAGGCAATACAACCTTGACTTAATAAAAAATCAAATAAAAGCCTTTTTTATAATATTTCTGCCCGCTTTTTTTATTGCTTTACAGCCAGATATGGGTTCTGTATTAATTTATTTCTCATTTTTCTTTGTATTAAATAGAGAAGGGTTAACGTTAAAATATTTTATTTTAGGCTTTGTTACAATTCTATTATTCATCTTAACAATAAATTTCGGAACAAAAACTGTTCTTGTAAGTTTTATTGGACTATTAACCCTTGTGCTAGTTTACATTATATACAGAAACAAACAGTTTTTACGATTTAATTGGCCAATTATATTAATTACTTACTTAATAAGCTCCATATTTATATTTGTTGTAGGTTATAGTTATACAAACATTCTTGAACAACATCAAAAAGATAGATTTGATATTTTATTAGGGAAGATTGAAGACAATAAAGGGTTAGGCTACAACACATATCAATCTGAACTTACAATTAATTCTGGTGGATTTTGGGGTAAAGGTTTTTTACAAGGTGACAGAACTCAAGGAAATTTTGTACCAGAACAAGACACAGATTATATTTTTAGTACAGTTGGAGAAGAATGGGGTTTTATTGGTAGCAGTATGGTAATTATACTTTTTATGATATTATTATATCGCTTAATATATCTTTCAGAAAAACAAACCAACAAATTTGCTCGAATTTATGGTTATGGAGCAGCATCTATTATTTTTTTCCATGTAATTGTTAATATAGGCATGGTTATAGGTCTATTACCTACCATAGGTATTCCATTACCCTTTTTTAGCTATGGAGGCTCTTCTTTATGGGGATTCACCTTACTTCTTTTTATCTTCATAAGATTAGATGCTCATAAAAAATACGATTGGTAAACTACTATATTTTTTAATCAAAAAATCATAAATAATAATTCTGTAGTTATGAACTAATAAAAAAGTTTAAGCTTTCAGAATTTAATCACAGAACTTAAATTAAAGGTTTAAACTAAATACAAAAGATCTAATTATAGACATTCTTTAAATATTTTTAAAAAGACTTTTAATTCATGTAAAAAACACAAAAAAGTAAACTTAATCAATGTAGAGTAAAGTCCAAAGCATCAATTTTATAGCGTAATCTTAAATTATAGAATGCTTGAACATATCCTATTCTCATAAAAAGAACCAACTAACATTTTAACCATAAAAAAAGCATCACTTAAAAGTGATGCTTTTATATTAACTAACCTTAAAACTCTTATAAAGCAGCTACATGCTTAGCCAACTTCGACTTTAAGTTTGCCGCTTTATTCTTATGAATAATGTTGTTCTTTGCTAATTTATCTAACATTGAAACAACTGACGAAAACATTCCTTCTGCTTCCTTCTTATCTGTTGTAGCTCTTAATTTTCTGACAGCATTACGAGTTGTTTTATGCTGATATTTATTTCTTAAGCGCTTCGCTTCGTTACTTCTTATTCTTTTTAATGCTGACTTATGATTTGCCATTTTATTAACTCTTAATTGTTTATAAAAAAACTTTGTAGTCCGTACGGGAATCGAACCCGTGTTACCAGGATGAAAACCTGGCGTCCTAACCCCTAGACGAACGGACCAGTTGCAATCTCTTTGATTGCGGGTGCAAATATACATTTCTTTTTGATATCTGCAATACTTTATAGATAATAAATTATCTTTTTGATAAAAAAAGCTTCGAATAAATTCTCGAAGCTAATTTAGAACTTGTAGTCCGTACGGGAATCGAACCCGTGTTACCAGGATGAAAACCTGGCGTCCTAACCCCTAGACGAACGGACCATTTTTTTTGCGTTTGCGGGTGCAAATATATAAACACTTTTTAATTCCCACAACAAAAAAAACACTTTTTTTTAATATGCTTTAGCAAACAAAACTCTTCTTTCTGATTTACTGCCTGTTAACACACAAATCCCTTCTTCTTTTTTTGAGTCATTTGGTATACACCTAATAGTTGCCTTAGTTAATTCTTTAATTTTATCTTCTGTTTCTATAGTTCCGTCCCAGTGCGCTGATACAAAACCTCCTTTATTTTCTATTACATCTTTAAACTCTTCAAAAGAATTCACCTCTGTAATATGAGCATTTCTGTAATCTAATGCTCTTGTAAATAAATTCTCTTGAATTTCTTCTAATAACTTAAATACGGTAGTTGTTATATCGTCTTGATTTACTGTTTGCTTTTCAAAAGTATCTCTTCTTGCTATTTCAGCAGTTCCATTTTCTAAATCACGTTTACCAATAGCAATTCTTACCGGTACACCTTTCATTTCATATTCTGCAAACTTAGCTCCTGGACGCATTGTATCTCTGTCATCAAATTTAACAGATACTCCATTGGCCCTTAATTCTTTTACAATAGTATCTACTCTATCCGCAATAGCTTGTAATTGATCATCTCCTTTGTAAATAGGCACAATAACAACTTGTATTGGTGCTAATTTAGGAGGTAATACCAAACCAGCATCGTCTGAATGAGTCATAATTAAACCACCTATTAACCTAGTAGAAACTCCCCACGAAGTTGCCCAAACGTATTCTTGCTTACCTTCTTTTGATGCATATTTAACATCAAAAGCTTTTGCGAAATTTTGACCTAAAAAGTGAGAAGTACCAGCTTGTAATGCTTTTCCATCTTGCATTAAAGCTTCAATAGTTAAAGTATCATCTGCACCAGCAAAACGTTCACTTTCACTTTTGGCTCCCTTAATAACAGGCATAGCCATAAAATTTTCAGCAAAAGTTGCATAAACTTCTTGCATTTGTTTAGCTTCTGCTAACGCTTCATTTTTAGTAGCATGAGCTGTATGTCCTTCTTGCCATAAAAATTCGGCCGTTCTTAAAAATAAACGTGTACGCATTTCCCATCTTACAACATTTGCCCATTGATTTATTAATAACGGTAAATCTCTGTACGACTGAATCCAACCTTTATAAGTATTCCATATAATTGCTTCAGAAGTAGGTCTAACAACCAACTCTTCTTCTAACTTAGCAGCAGGGTCAACTCTTAATTTACCTTCATTATCTGGATCACTCTGTAATCTGTAATGAGTTACTACAGCACATTCTTTTGCAAAACCTTCTGCATTTTTTTCTTCAGCCTCAAACAAACTTTTGGGTACAAAAAGAGGAAAATATGCATTCTGATGTCCTGTTTCTTTAAACATTCTATCAAGTTCTGCTTGCATTTTCTCCCAAATTGCAAATCCATAGGGCTTTATAACCATACAACCCCTAACTGCTGAATTTTCTGCTAAGTCAGCTTTTACAATTAATTCGTTATACCACTTTGAGTAATCTTCTGCTCTTTTTGTTAAATGTTTGCTCATGTTCAAAAGTTTGGCATAAATATTGCAATTATTTATGCGTAAATTGTGTATGCAAAACTACATTAAAATGGTAACAAGCCCAACATCAAAACCATTTTTTGCAATACATTTATATTTTATTACATTAACTAACTTAAAAATAGTAAACATGAAGTCATATTATTCAAACACCAAGCTTCCTTATTTATTTGCATCATTATTGATGACAACACTTTTGGTTTCTTGCGGAACCGCTCAATCGGTTGCAGGCAGTGATGGTATTTATGCTGATGACGTTGAACAGCAACCTCAATCTAACGTTGTTGTTACTGATCAAGAAACATATGATGATTATAATGACAACTATTTTAGAAAAGAGTTAGAGTTACTAGGGCAAATTAACGGCACAGATATAATAACCGATATTGAAGACTACAGTTCTGACGATTATGAATACGAAGAGGAGGGAGAATTTAATAATGACTCTCAAATAGGTTATAGCGAAAATGCTCCTTGGGGTTATGAATCTGACACCGATGTTGTAATTAACATTAATACCTCACCTCGTTGGGATTGGGGTTGGAATACTTGGGGTGATCCATACTGGGATAATCCTTGGGGTTGGAATCGTTGGGGTTGGAACAATTGGAATTACGGCTGGGGATACAATCGTTTTTGGCACCCTTATCATTCACCTTACTATTGGAATGCTGGTTTCTATGCAGGTGTAGGTTTTTATACTAGGTATAGACATTTTGGTTATCCATATAGATACAATAGATTTTACAATAATAGATATTACAGAAATAATAGATACTACAGAGGTGCTTATCCGTACCGAAGAAGTTCTGTTGCAGCTAACAATAGAAGAGCAATATATAACAGAAATTCGTCTTCAAGAAGAGCTAGTGAATATAGAAACACTAGGAGTAGAAGAGATACAAGAGCTACAAGGAATACTAGAGAAAATTCTAGGGTAACGAGAGGCAGAACTAGAACTAGAAATTACTCTCCTTCAAGAAATAATAATTCAACAAGAAACACACGTTCTGTTACACCAAGAAGATCGAGATCTAATAATTCTGGAAACAACCGAACAGCTACTCCAAGAAGAACAAGGTCTAGTAATTCCAATGGTAACTACAGATCTTCATCAAGAAGAAGTTCTAATAACAGTAGTTACTCTAGAAGCAACAGGTCTAGCAGTAGAAGTTACTCACCAAGTAGAAGTTCTTCAAGCAGATCATCATCTGGCAGCAGGTCGAGTAGTAGATCTACAAGAGGAGGAAGAAGATAGTTTAACTATACTAGAAATTTAATGAAAAGAAATATATTCTTAACAATTGCCATTGCATTTACATCAGTAACTTTTGCACAAACTGAAACTTTTAACGATTTTGGAATTCTTTTATCAAAAGATAAAAAATACGGAACTGCTAGATACGAAGCTATGAGCGGAGCTTTTGGAGCATTAGGGTCAGATGTTTCGTCTATAAGCGTTAATCCTGCTGGTGCTGTAGTAGCTATTAAAAGTAAGTTTTCTGTTACTCTAAACAACAGGAGTACCAACTTAACCACATCATATTACGGAGCTAATAATGAGTTTCGAGATAATTTTTTCAACATATCTCAAGCTGGCGGTATATTATCTTTTACTGGTAACAACAGTGATGAGTGGACTCGTTTTGCTTTTTCTTTCAATTATAAGTTGAATAATGATTTCAATAACTTTTATGCTTTGGGAGGTAACAATAACTTAGCTCCTACTTATAACGAACATTTTAATGATAATAAGGTTAATAGAACCCAATTTAATACTCCAGTTGAACAATATGCTGATTTGATTACCGAAGGAGAGACAAGTACGTTTAGTGTTGGAGTGTCTGCTGTACATCAAAACAAATTGTTTATTGGAGCTAATTTAAATTTTCATAATTTAGAATATTACCGCGACTATTTATTTAATGAAATTAATAATGATGCCGATGGTAACACATTAGATGTAAGAAACAGAATAATAAGTCAAACTACTGGTGAGGGCTTCTCTTTAAGTTTAGGTTTTATATATAAAGCTAACCAAAACTTGCGATTAGGATTGGCTTACGAATCACCAACATGGTATCAACAAATTATAGAAGATAGTGAAGACTTGCTAACAATGAATGGTATTGAATCATTAGATTTAAATCCGTATAGAGATAATCAAGGTCCTTTTTTAGATGAGTATAGATTTAGAACTCCAAGCAGAATTACTGCAAGCGGGGCATATATTTTTGGAAAAAAAGGTCTTTTGAGTGTAGATTACACTTACAGAGATTATCAAAATGCTAAGTTTAGAGGAACTGGTTTTAATGATGTCAACACTAACTTCTCAAACAATTACAGAAATACTCATGCCTTAAATATTGGAACCGAATGGAAATTTGACAGAATGAGTGTTAGAGGTGGTTATCATTATGAAAAAGATCCAAACTTACTGGCTGGGGGAAATACTAATGAAGATAATGTTAGAGGATACTCTTTAGGACTAGGATACAATTTTGGTAAAGTAATTATAGACTTAGGATATACTAAATACAATAATACAGAGTTTTATTCTCTGTACAGAACTGGTGATATTAACATTCTAAATAACACTAGTAGAATTTCAGGAACGGTAACGTTCGGCTTATAGAAAGAAAAGGAAAAGAGAAAAAAATCCCGCATTTGCGGGATTTTTTTTATCCTTTAATAATATCAGTTTTTTACCGTAATTTTGTTGTTCAGAAATATATTATGAGTACAATTACAATAAACATACAAGAAACAGCTAATGAAACTATTATAAAGTTTGTTAGCAACACTATATTGATTAATGGAGGTAGCTATGAATACAATAATATAGATGAAGCTAAGAATTCTCCATTAGCACAACAATTATTTTATCTTCCTTTTGTTAAAAAAGTTTTTATAACTGCTAATTTCATAGCTATTCAAAGATATGATATAGTAAGTTGGGATGATGTTGCTGATGAAGTTAAAGAGCAAATTGAAAAATACTTACAAAACGGAAATAAAGTAGTTAATGAAGAAACTACTAATAAAAAAGAGGCAATTGAGGTATATGCAGAAGTTACTCCAAACCCTGCTGTAATGAAGTTTGGTAGTAACAAACCATTAACCCAGACAGATGTAGAGTTTAAAAACATAGACGAAGCAAGCAAATCATCTCCTTTAGCACAAGCATTATTTAGTTTTCCTTTTGTTAAAGAGGTATTTATTTCAGAAAATTATATTTCAATTACTAAATTTGATGTTGTTGAATGGAATGATGTATATCAAGATATGCGAACATTTATTCGTACGTACATTCAAGAAGGAAAAACAATAATCGCTGCTTTACCAGAAAAAGAAACACCTCAAAATGTTGAAATTCCAGTAGAGAACTTAGATGAAACATCTGCAAAAATTGTTGATATTTTAAATGAATATATTAAACCAGCTGTAGCTTCTGACGGTGGAAATATTGCTTTTAAAGGATACGATGCAACAAGTAAAAAAGTTAGTGTAATTTTACAAGGTGCATGTAGCGGTTGTCCATCATCAACAGTTACTTTAAAAAACGGAATAGAAACCATGTTAAAAGAAATGTTACCTAACCAAATTAACGAAGTAGTAGCTATTAATGGATAAACAAGTAAAACCCTACAAAGACTCAAATTTGGGTAAAAAAGAGCAAGTTGCTCAAATGTTTGACACAATTTCTAAAAACTATGACGGTTTAAACCGTGTAATTTCTTTAGGTATTGACGTTAGTTGGAGAAAAAAAGTTGTAAAACTTATAAGCGAAAACAATCCTAAACAAATTTTAGACATAGCTACTGGAACTGGTGATTTGGCCATTATGATGGCTAATTTAAAGCCAGAACGTATTGTTGGTTTAGATATTTCTGCTGGTATGCTAGAAGTTGGTAAGCATAAAGTAGCTAAGCAAAACCTTTCTAACACTATAGAAATGGTTGTTGGTGACAGTGAGAATATTCCTTTTGAAGACAACACTTTTGATGCTATTACGGTTTCTTTTGGTGTAAGAAATTTTGAAAACCTTGATAAAGGTTTAACTGAAATTTATAGAGTATTAAAACCTGGTGGTAAATTTGTTGTTTTAGAAACTTCAAATCCTACAAAATTTCCTTTTAAACAAGGATATAAGTTTTATACAAACTTTATTCTTCCAATTATAGGAAAAATCTTTTCTAAAGACAAAGTAGCTTATTCCTACCTATCCGAAAGTGCAAATGCTTTTCCTTTTGGTGAAGCTTTCAACAATATTTTAGAAAAAAATGGGTTTAAGAATGCAAAGGATATTCCTGTAACATTTGGAGTGGCCTCTATTTATTCATCAACCAAGTAAATATGTTAAAAAAAACTTATCTATTTTGTTTAGTAGTTTTTTACTATAGCTTTTCTTTTGCTCAAAAAGAAAGAGTAGAAAACTTACCAAATTTTGATAAACCTAAAATTCATTATGGTTTTTACTTAGGATTAAACCAAAATGATTTTAAAATCGCCTATAATAGAACCTCAACAGTTCCTTTTCCTGATATTGAAGTAGAATCTTCTGTTGGTTTTAATGTTGGTTTAATTGCTGACTTACGATTACATAATAATGTAAACTTAAGATTAGAGCCAGGTTTAATATCTAATACTAAAACACTTCGATTTAATCATATTGCTAACGAAAATCAAGCTACAAGAGAGGTTGGAAACACCTATTTACATGTTCCACTAATTTTTAAGTTTAGTACAAATCGTTTAAATAATATTAGACCGTATGTGTTAAGTGGTGTGTCTTATGATTATAATTTTTCTAGTAATGAAAGTAATTCTGATGATAATTTCTCTGGTGAATTTAGACAAACATCTAGCAACTTTATGTATGAAGTAGGTATTGGTGTAGATTTTTACCTTCCTTATTTTAAATTCTCACCATCTATAAGAGGTATATTTGCTATCAACAATGAATTGAAATACGATAATACTAGTCCGAGTCCTTGGACAGACCCTATAAGTTTTATGGGAACAAGAGGTCTTTTTATTCACTTTGCGTTTGAATAAGAAGACTTCTTCTTTTATTAAAATGAAGGCAAACAAAAAAGGATCGTTTCATAACAATCCTTTTTCTCTACGTGAAATAAATCACAGTAATTAGATAGAAGTCCCCCGAAATCTACCAATTAGTTAAATTTTCTAATTCATTAGTTTTTGAAAAATTAGACAATAACATCTAATTTATTATGGTCAAACTTATACAAATATAGTAATTTTTGAAATATCAAACTATTTTTTAACAATTATTTTACTGTCTACCACTTCTTTAATAGGATAAACTATATACTCATCACCTACTAAAAGGGTTAAACAAATGTTATCAATAGCCATAATTTTACCTTCTACTTCTCCTATTTTAACAGTAGCTCCTATTTGGAAATTCTTTCTTGAATAATACCCAAACAATAACCTTTCAACTGCATTTCTTGCCCCAATACCAAATGCTATAGTGAATGCCAATAATATAGATCCAATTAATAAGGTTACGTTACTTTTTATTATTGAAGTGTCTATACCCGCCTGATCTAAAGCTGTAATAGATAAAAACACTACTATAACGTAAAAAACGATATTACCAACTAAATTACCACCAGTTAAATCTAATGATTTGAAAGTAGATTGAATTGCTTTTTTTACAACAGTACCTAAATAGGCACCACCAACAAAAATACCTAGTGCAGTTAATAATTTTGGCAAGTAAGCAAAGAAGTTTTGAATTCCTTCAGAAACGGCCTTTAACCCAAACATTTCGGCACCTACCATTACAAACACAAAAGTTAAAAACCACTTTAGTACACCTAAAATTACGTTTGTAAGTACTACATTAATAGTTGTGTCTCCAAAAATTTTAGTTTCACTTAACTTTTTAGACCATTCATCAATATTGGTTTTACTTAAAACTTTTCTTATTACATAGAGAAGTATCTTTATAAATAACCAAGAAAAAATAACAAACCCAAAAAACTTTAGTACTGTGGGTAATGCATGTAATATTTCATCAAATATTTTTTGAAACGGTGCTAAAATTTCATCTTTAAAATTAGCCATAATAATAGTTTGGTTTAGGTTTTATTAATCTTCTTTTTTATCTGCCTTAGTGCTTCCACCTGCCAATAAATCTCCAATAGTATTTGGATATTTAACTACAAATAAATCCGCCATATCTATGGATAATTTTATCATCGCCACATCATTAAGTACTTTTTCTTTGAGTACCTCTGGCAATTCTTCATTATGTAATATTTTTTTAAACGGATTATCCATAGTTACGTTAATTCGTTATACGCTTTAATCACTTTCTCTTTGGCTCTTTTCAATCGCATTTTAGTGGCGCTTTGTCCAATATCTAATGCTTCTTGGATATCTTTAACACTCATATCATCTTGATATTTCATTAAAAGAATCATTTTATCGGCTGGATCTATTATTTCAAGAGCCTTTGCCAATAAATCAGATTTCATGGTAAATAAACTAGTATCATCATCAAGCTGGTCATCATTAATATCTTCATCTCTAATTTCATCTTTTACCACAGTATTCTTCTCTTGCTTTTTCGCGCTGTTTCTTTGTACATAATTCACACAAAAATTATATGTAAAAGAATATAACCAAGTAGAAAACTTTGATTTTCCTTTAAACATTCTAATTTTAACAAAAAGCTGAACGAAAACATCGTGTGCTAAATCTTGAGCCTCTTCTTTACTTTTAGAAAAGCCATAACATTTGTTATACACTACACGACCGTATCTGTCATACAAGATAGCAAATAAATGGGTATCATTTTTTTGCACTATTCTTTGTACAAGTTCCTCGTCGCTTAATTTTGTAGCATCTGTAGTTTTCAAGATATACTAACTAAGTTGGATTTAGTTAATTAGACACACTTCTTTTTAGTAAGTCACAATAACAATTTTACAAGTGTTAAATGTACTATTATTTAGACAGAAAAAAACTTTTTTAAAAAAATATTTACTTTTTTGTAACAAAAAGAAACAATTAAACGTATAAGGTAATGCAGGTATATTAATAACATTAAAACAAGCTTTTCAGGTAGATGAGACAACTTAAAATTACCAAGCAGGTTACCAACAGGGAAACCGCGTCGTTAGACAAATATTTACAAGAAATTGGAAAAGTAGACTTAATTACGGCTGATGAAGAAGTAGAATTAGCGCAAAGAATTAAGGCAGGAGATGAAAGAGCTTTAGAAAAGCTTACCAAAGCAAACTTACGTTTTGTGGTTTCGGTAGCAAAACAGTATCAAAACCAAGGGTTAACACTACCCGATTTAATTAATGAAGGAAATTTAGGTTTAATTAAAGCGGCTCGTCGTTTTGATGAAACTCGTGGATTTAAATTTATATCATATGCCGTTTGGTGGATTCGTCAATCTATCTTACAAGCATTAGCAGAGCAATCTCGTATCGTACGTTTACCATTAAATAAAATTGGTTCTATTAACAAAATCAATAAAATGTATGCGTTTTTAGAACAAGAAAATGAACGTCCACCAAGTGCAGAAGAAATTGCAAAAAAGTTAGACATGACTGTGAGCGATGTAAAAGAGTCTATGAAAAACTCTGGTCGTCACGTATCAATGGATGCTCCATTAATTGAAGGTGAAGATTCTAACTTATACGATGTTTTAAACTCAGGTGAATCACCAAACCCTGATAAGACTTTATTACACGAATCTTTGCGTATTGAAATTAATCGTGCTTTAGAAACATTAACACCTCGTGAAGCAGATGTTGTTAAATTATACTTTGGTTTAGGTGAACATCAACCTATGACTTTAGAGGAAATTGGAGAAACCTTTGATTTAACTCGTGAACGTGTACGTCAGATTAAAGAAAAAGCAATTAGAAGATTGAAACACACTTCTAGAAGTAAAATCTTAATGACTTACCTAGGATAAAACCTATAAAAAATGAATAGTTTTAAAACTATTCATTTCTTAAACAATAAATAGAAAGCTCTCAATTTTTGAGAGTTTTTCTTTTTTTATATTGTACTTTTACCATCAAATAACAACACAATTTAACAACATGAGTAAACTTGTAGCTCCATCTATATTAGCTGCTGATTTTGCAAACTTACAGCGCGATATAGAAATGGTTAACAGCAGTGAAGCAGATTGGTTTCATATTGATATTATGGATGGTGTATTTGTACCTAATATATCTTTTGGAATGCCTGTTTTAAAAGCAATTTCTAAACACGCAAAAAAAACTATTGATGTACATTTAATGATTGTAGATCCTGATAGATACATACAAACTTTTGCAGACTTAGGTGCCGATATTTTAACAGTACATTACGAAGCTTGTACGCATTTACACCGAACAATCCAAGCGATTAAAGCTTCAGGAATGAAGGCAGGTGTAGCAATTAATCCTCACACACCTATTGCTGTTTTAGAGGATATTATTTCAGATTTAGATGTAGTATGTATAATGAGTGTTAATCCTGGTTTTGGAGGACAATCGTTTATTGAAAACACTTATAAAAAAGTACAACAATTAAAAAATTTAATCACCTTTAGTAAAGCAGATACTTTAATTGAAATTGACGGTGGAGTAACAAACAAAAACGCTAATGAATTAATTGAAGTTGGCGCCGATGTTTTGGTTGCAGGAAGTTATGTGTTTAAGAGCGATAACCCTACCAGTACAATTGCCGATTTAAAAAGCATGATAAATTAAATATAAAAAAACCTCGAAGATATAATCTTCGAGATTTTTCTTTATGGTGACTCCGGAAGGATTCGAACCCTCAACCCTCAGAGCCGAAATCTGATATTCTATCCAGTTGAACTACGGAGCCATTTAACTAAGCTAATTTAGCTTTCACAATAGTAGATATAGTTTTCCCATCTGCTTGTCCAGCTAACTTTTTGGATACAATACCCATTACTTTACCCATATCTTTCATTCCTACTGCACCACTCTCTTCTATTACCGCTATAACAACTTTTGCTATTGCATCTTCACTTAAAGCTTCTGGTAAAAACTGCTCTAAAATAGCAGCCTCAGCTAGTTCTGGCTCTGCTAAATCATTTCTATCTTGATCTAAATATACTTGAGCACTATCCTTTCTTTGCTTAACTTGTTTTTGGACTATTTTTAATTCTTGATCCGCTGTAATATCTCCAGAACCTGTTTCTGTTTTTGCTAACATAAATGCAGACTTTAATGAACGTAAAGCAGCTAAAGCAACTGTATCTTTTGCTTTCATTGCTTCTTTCATTTTACTCATTACCTCATTTTGAATACTCATAATTTTTGTTTTTTAAACTCAAATATAGTGATAAAAAAAATCCTGATTTCTCAGGAATTTTTATGTTTAACTTTGGTATTGTTTAGTCTACATTGTCATGTAAAAAAGAGTTGTTAGATCTAAAATTTAGCTCGTTACCCTCTTTATTTTTTAACGCAGTTTTAGTTTGACTAATTTTATTATTTACGTCTAAATCTACTCCTAAACGTTTGTAAGCAGGCTGACGCTCTATTTCATCAATATTTTTATTAACTTGATCGTTAAATTTATAATTGAATCCTTTCATTTTCTCACGTCTTTCTTGTGCTCTTTTTTGCAACTCTGAAATAGTCAAATCTAACGGAGAAACTTCTTTAGAGTCATCTACCGTATTTGTTTGTGGATTTTTAGTACGCACTTCAAATTGTAACTCTTCTTCTGTTTCCTCTTTTGAAATAGTTGGAGTGGAGCTTTTACCAATAGTTGGCTGTACATCAAAATCATCTAGAATATAACGCTTCTCATATACTTTTTGCGATACTTCTTCTGAAACTACATCTATATTTTTAATTTCATCTGTTGTACTAATTAAGTTACTTTCAGGTGTAATTTCTTCGTAGTCGTTTAAAGGTAAATCAAATAATAAATCTTGTTGTATAGACTGAACTTCTTCTTTTAATTCTTGTACCGGAGTAATATTTGTAATGATAAATTCCTCCTCTGGTACTTCTGGTGTAATTTCATCATAAACTACCTCTATATTTTTAATAGCTTCTGTAGTTTTTACAATAGGATTAGTTGGTTTAACCTCTTCTACTTCTTCTTCTAAAACATGAACTATTTTTTGATTTACAGGCTCTTGATGAATTGGTTTTGACACCGCTATTGCATCTGAATCAAAATTATAGGTAGCCTTTTGCTCATCTTCTAAAGTATGAACTATTTTTTTTACCTCAGTATTGGTAATTGTACTTTGTTGATCAGCCGCAAAACCAGTAGCCACAACAGTTAAAGCAATACCATCTTCTAAAGATTCATCTTCACCAATACCCATGATAATGTTGGCATCATATCCTGCCTCTGTTTGGATATAATCATTTATTTCACCAATCTCATCTAAGGTAACTTCATTACTACCAGAAACAATTAATAATAAAACGTTTTTAGCTCCTGTAATTTTATTATCGTTTAATAACGGAGAATCTAAAGCCTTTACAATAGCATTTTTAGCTCTGTTTGCTCCAGACTCTTTTGCAGATCCCATGATTGCTGTACCACTATTAGATAAAACAGTACGAGCATCATGTAAATCGATATTTTGCTTATAATGGTGTGTTATTACCTCTGCTATACCTTTAGAGGCTGTAGCTAAAACTTCATCTGCTTTAGAGAAACCAGCTTTAAAACCAAGGTTTCCGTAAACTTCTCTTAATTTATTATTGTTAATTACTATTAAAGAATCTACATGTTTACGAAGCTCATCTATTCCTTTTTGAGCTTGTTTTGAGCGCATTCTTCCTTCAAATTGAAATGGCATTGTAACGATACCTACCGTTAAAATATCCATATCTTTAGCAATTTTAGCAATAATTGGTGCAGCCCCTGTACCTGTACCACCACCCATACCAGCGGTTATAAAAACCATTTTAGTATGTGTATTTAACATTTGCTGAATATCTTGAATACTTTCAGCAGCTGCCTGAGCTCCTATTTCTGGATTTGCACCAGCACCTAAACCTGAGGTTAAGTGAGCTCCTAATTGTATTTTATTTGGAATAGGACTATTTTCTAATGCTTGTGCATCTGTATTACAAATAACAAAATCAACTCCATGAATTTGCTTGCTATACATGTGGTTTACAGCATTGCTTCCTCCCCCTCCAACACCAATAACTTTTATGGCGTTAGATTGTGTTTTTGGTAAATCGAATGAAATGTTATCAAATTCTGCGCTCATAGTAATAACTTTCTTTTTTCTGTTTTATAATTAATTAAACATCCTTGGTTAGGGGAACTAAAGGATATTATTCTGCGTTGTCTAAAAATTCTTTAAAACGTTCTGTAAACTTTTCAAAAAACGTTTTTTCTTTTCTTTTTGGTTTCTGAACCTCTTCAGGTGTTTCTTGAATTGGTTCTGACTCTATAATCGGTTCATCAATTGGAGTTGTTTGCTCTGAAAAATCTTGAACAACTACTTCTTCTTTAGCTTTTTCTTGCTTTTTTAAGCCTTCCATTAATAATCCAACTGCTGTTGCATATGCCGGACTAGAAAGTGTTTCATCACTATCTCCAGCTAAATGCTCATTAGGATACCCAATTCGTGTATCCATACCAGTTATATACTCTACTAACTGACGTAAATGTTTTAATTGAGAGCCACCTCCTGTTAAAACAATACCTGCAATTAATTTCCCTTTTTGGGTTTCGTGACCGTAATTTTTAATCTCTAAATACACATGCTCTATAATTTCTTGTACTCTTGCATGAATAATTTTAGATAAATTTTTTAATGTAATTTCTTTAGGTTCTCTACCTCGTAAACCAGGAATAGATACTATTTCTGTATCTTTATTTTCTCCTGGCCAAGCTGAACCAAACTTAACTTTTAACAGTTCTGCTTGTTTTTCAATAATTGAGCATCCTTCTTTAATATCTTCAGTAATTACATTACCTCCAAAAGGAATAACTGCTGTATGACGAATAATTCCGTCTTTAAATATGGCTAAATCTGTTGTTCCACCACCTATATCAATCAAAGCTACACCAGCTTCTTTTTCTTCTTGACTTAATACAGCAGAGGCCGATGCTAAAGGCTCTAAGGTAATATCAGACAAATCTAACCCGGCACTTTTAACACATCTTCCTATGTTTCTTATTGATGAAACTTGCCCCACTACTACATGAAAGTTAGCTTCTAGCCTACCTCCATACATACCTATTGGTTCTTTAATTTCTGGCTGACTATCTACCTTGAATTCTTGTGGTAATACATGAATAATTTCTTCACCTGGTAACATTACAAGTTTATGAACTTGATTTACCAACGCACAAATATCTTCATCTGTAATTACTTCATCTGCATTATCTCGTGTAATGTAATCACTATGATGTAAACTACGAATATGCTGACCAGCAATTCCTACAACAACATCATCAATTTTTTGACCAGAAACACTTTCTGCTTCGTCAACTGCCTGTTGTATAGACTGTATTGTTTGAGTAATATTGTTTACCACACCACGTTTAACACCCAAACTTTTCGCTTTACCAATACCTAAAACTTCTATTTTTCCGTATTCGTTTTTGCGACCAATCATGGCAACAATTTTGGTGGTACCAATGTCTAAACCAACTGCTATTTTATTGTTTTCCATCCTATTGTTGTTTTGTGCATACCACTTGGTTGTGATATTTTACATTAATTTTTTTATAATCATTTATGGTGTTATCTACTAACGCTTTGTTATAAAATGCTTTCAGTTTTTTTATTTTAACAACGATGTCGGTAAAACTTCCAAACTCAATTACAAAGTCGCTACTTCTAACATTAAAAATATATTCATTGTTAGGTGTTTTGTGAATACCTACAATTTCTTTACGCAAAAAAGTATCTTCAGCAATTACAGTGGCTAATTTTGTAATTTCTGTTACATTTTCTGATGAGTTTACACCAGAAACTAATGGTACTCTCGCCGAAAAATTTTCTGATAATGGCATTACTCCCCCTAACTTATCAACATAAAAATTATCTTTTATGTTAACAATACGAGCTATTGGCTCACGCTGTTTAATATGTGTTTTTAACAATCCATCTGGTGTTACAAAAACCGTAGCTTTTTCAACAAATGGATTTGCTAAAACATTATTTTCCAGACCGTATAAATCTAAAACACTTTTCGGTTTGTTTTTAACTGTTTCATTATTTTGTATTAACAACTTATTAACCGATTCATGTGTTAAAAATGAATTTGTTCCAGCAGCAAATTCAACTTCTATTTTTTTTATGATTTTATTTCCATTTCTTTTAATAGAAAAACCATAAACAAACAGTAGCACCCCAATTAAGGCCGGCAAAAATAAGTATGCTGCAACTTTTTTCATACTGTTTTAACTTCTTTTTTTTAACGCTTGTTCAACATCTTTAACTAATAACCCAATATCTCCTGCTCCTAACATGGCAATTACTTTTGAGTTAGCCTGTTGTATATTTTTTATCAACTCTCTTTTAGTTGACAAGATTTTATTTTGATTATTAATTATACTCAATAACCATTCTGATGTTACTCCTGGAATTGGTAACTCTCTTGCCGGATATATATCCAACAAAATTATTTCATCAAATTTTGCTAGTGTTTCTGCAAAATCATTGACAAAATCTTTTGTTCTTGAAAACAAATGTGGCTGAAAAACCACTAATGCTTTTTGGTCTGGATACAGTTCTCTTATAGAGCTTTCAACAGCTGTAATTTCTGTTGGATGATGTGCATAATCATCAATCAACACACATTCATCAGATTTAATTTTATATGAAAATCTTCGCTGAACACCTTTAAAACTAGCTAACTGATTTTTAATCTGAGCCTCCTCAACTCCATAAACATCTGCCATTGCCAAAGCAGCCATTGCATTCATTAAATTATGTTTTCCTGGTAAACTAAAATGAATCTTGTTAATAGTTTTTGTTGGAGTAACCACGTCGAAAACATAAGTTCCATTTACGATATTAATGTTCGTTGCATAATAATCTGCCTCCTCATTAACTGCATATGTTAAACCTGTTAATGGTAAACCTTTAGCAACTATTAGTGTATTTGATACTTTTGCTGTAAAATCTTTAAACGACTGTAACAATTCTTCATGCTGTCCATATATATCAAGATGATCAGCATCCATAGATGTTACACAAGCAATATTGGGTGATAGCTTTAAAAAAGACCTATCAAATTCATCTGCCTCAACTACTGACAGTTTATCTTCTCCTAAAATTAAATTCGAATTATAATTTTCTGCAATTCCTCCTAAAAATGCTGTTGCCTTAGAAGGCGCCATTACATGACCAAGTATTGAGGAAGTTGTTGTTTTACCATGAGTTCCTGCAACAGCCATGCAAAAAGTTTCTTGAGTAATAATTCCTAAAATTTCAGCCCTTTTTAATACCGTAAACTTATTATCTATAAAATAATTTAACTCTAAATGATTTTTAGGTACTGCTGGTGTATACACCACTAAAGTTTTTTCTGTATTTAAAAAGTTAATCGGTATATTTTTAATAGCATCCTCATAATGGATAGAAATATCTATGCTCTCTAAAGAATTTGTAATTGGAGATGCCGTTTTATCATAACCTGCAACACTTTTTCCATTACTTTTAAAGTAACGTGCTAAGGCACTCATTCCTATTCCTCCAATACCTATAAAATATATATTATGTATGTGTTGTAAATTCACTACTTAATTAACTTCTCTATTTCGTTTACTATATTGTTTGTTGCATTTGGCAAGGCTAATTCACTAATGTTTTCAGATAAATTTTCTTGTTTTCCTTTATCTTTTAACAAACTTTCAAATACTATTGAAAAGGATTCTAACTCAGATTCCTTAACCATTAAAGCTGCATGTTTATCTACTATTGATTTAGCATTTTTTGTTTGATGATCTTCAGCTACATTAGGTGATGGAATAAAAATTGTAGGCTTACCAACAATACATAATTCAGACACCGAACTTGCACCTGCTCTAGAAATGATAAAATCTGATGATGCATAAGCTAAATCCATTCTTTGAATAAATGGAAAAATCTGCACATCTTCTAATTCGTTATATTTTTTATAATCTTCAAAATACAACTTACCACACTGCCAAATCAACTGAATATTTTGTTTTTTAAATAACTCTAAGTGTTCTTCTATTAACTGATTTATTCTTCTTGCTCCTAAACTTCCTCCTAAAACCAGTAGTGTTTTCTTTTTATTATTTAAACTAAAAAAAGTTTTTGCCTCTTCAGTCTTAGAATGTAAAAACAATAAATCTTGACGAACAGGGTTTCCTGTTTTAATTATTTTATTTACTGGAAAAAAACGTTCTAAATTATCATAAGCCACACAAATTGACTTCGCTTTTTTAGCAAGCAGTTTATTCGTGATTCCAGGATATGAATTTTGCTCTTGTAAAAGCGTTGGTATACCTTTTAAATTCGATACGTATAATGTTGGTCCACTTGCAAAACCACCTGTACCAACAGCAACATCGGGCTTAAATTTACTTATTATACTGTATGCTTTAACGATACTGCTTAATAATTTAAACGGAAAAATTAAATTACTAAACGTTAACTTTCTTTGAATACCTGAAATCCACAACCCTTTTATATCATATCCTGCTTGGGGCACTTTTTCCATCTCCATTTTATCTTTGGCACCAACAAAAAGAATATTCGCATCAGGATAACGAAGCTTAACCTCATTAGCAATAGCTATTGCAGGATAAATATGGCCACCTGTTCCACCACCACTAATAATTATATTTATTGATTGTTTCATTCAGTTTTTTATTAAATCTTATATACATTTTACAACACTAATCTAGTGTTTCATGTAAAATATCTAGTGGATTATCATCCATTATAGTTTCTTCTGTTTCATTTTTAGAGGCACTTACACTTAAAATCATTCCTAGTGCAAAACACGTCATCCAAATTGAGGTTCCACCGCTACTAATTAAAGGGAGTGTTTGCCCAGTTACAGGAAATAAATTTACAGCAACTGCCATATTAATTATAGCCTGAAATATGATTGGAAACCCAACACCAATTACTAACAGAGTTGCAAAAATGGTAGTTGCTTTTCTGGCCGCCACCAATATTCTAAACATTAATAAAAAGTAGATAAATATTACTATTGATGCTCCTGCTAAACCATATTCTTCTACAATAATTGCATATATAAAATCGGATGAAGACTGTGGTAAAAAATTTTTCTGAACACTTTTTCCTGGCCCTTTACCTGTTACGCCTCCTGTTGCAATGGCTATTTTAGCTTTTTCTACTTGATAATCTTCTTTAGCTTCCCCTTTCCAGAAATTCTCTATTCTACTCTGCCAAGTATTAACACGATGCGGCATAGCGTTCGGAAAAGCTTTTGCTACTAAAACAAAAAACGTTAAACCAATTAAACCTATTCCTAAAATGTAACCTAAATACTTAAGCGGATACCCTCCAATAAAACACAGCATTAAAATCATACTGAATATAATTGCTGTAGTGGAGAAGTTTGCGGGTAATATTAAAATTAAAACTGCACCAATTGGAAGCCATAGATTTATAAAACTCTCTTTAAAATCTATTTGTTTCTCTTTATTTTTAGCCAAATACCTTGCTACATAAGCCATTACTACCAATCCTGCCAAAGTAGATGTTTGAAAACCCATACCTACAAACGGAATACGTAACCATCTGCTGGCATTTGCTCCTCCAATAGTAGTTCCTTGAGACATGGTAAATAGTAATAAAATAATAACTACTGGCAACATTAAAACTGAACCTCCACTAAAATACCTGTACGGTATTTTATGTGTTCCGTAAATAATTGCAAAACCAAAAATTAGCAATACAATATGTTTTACTAAGTGACCTAATGTAGATCCATTTCCAACCACATAAACTAAATTTGTACTAGCACTGTAAACAGGCATAAATGAGAATATTGCCAAAATAGCAACAATTGCCCAAATAGCTCGATCACCTTTTATATGTTGAAAAATGTGCTTCATTTAAATAATTAAATATTTTTAACCGCTGCTTTAAACTTATTACCTCTGTCTTCGTAATTATCAAACAAATCAAAACTTGCACAAGCTGGTGATAACAGAACAGCATCACCTTTTGTAGCTATTTTATGCGCAACTTTTACTGCTTCATCAGCACCAGCAGTTTCTACAATAACATCAATTACATTTTGAAATGTTTCTATGATTTTTTGATTATCTAAACCTAAACAAACTATAGCCTTAACCTTTTCTCTTACTAATGGCATTAAATCTGAATAATCATTTCCTTTATCCACACCACCAACAATCCACACTGTTGGAACATCCATACACTCTAAAGCATAAAATGTTGCATTAACATTAGTCGCTTTACTGTCATTTATATATTGAACACCATTTACTTTCTGTACTTTTTCTAACCTATGTTCTGCTCCTTCAAAGCTAGATAAACTCTCTGCTAAAGTTTGGTTTCTTACCTGTAATAATTTAGACGCTAACATAGACGCCATGGCGTTTTTGGTATTGTGCTTACCTTGCACATTTAATTTAGAAACACTCATTATATATTCTTCTGAATTTAATCTTAGTACTATTTTATCTTTTTGCAAAAAAGCTCCCGTTTCTAATTCTTTTTCCAAAGAAAAAGGAACCAATTTTGCTTTTATTGTATTCTCTTTTAACCAACCTTGAATAACCACGTCATCTGAATCATATATTAAATAATCATTCGATGTTTGATTCATAGTTATTCTAAACTTAGATGCGATATAATTTTCAAACTTGTAATCATACCTATCTAAATGATCTGGTGTTATGTTTGTTATTATAGCTATGTGCGGTTTAAAATCAACGATTCCATCTAATTGAAAACTGCTTAGCTCTAATACATATTCATCATAATTTTGACTAGCTACTTGCGCAGCGAAACTATCACCTATATTACCTGCAATACCAACATTATGTCCTGCATCTTTTAAAATATGATGTGTTAATAATGTGGTAGTGGTTTTTCCATTTGACCCCGTAATTCCCACTAATTTTGCATTAGTAAACTGGGCTGCAAATTCTATTTCTGAAATTACAGGTACTTTTTTCTCTAACAATTGCTGAACAAGAGCTACTTTATCTGGAATGCCAGGACTTTTCATTACCAAATCGGCTTTAAAAATCTCTTCTTCCGTATGCTGCTCCTCTTCAAACGAAATATCATTTTTTAAAAGAACTTTTTTATACTCTTCTGCAATCTTACCTTTATCAGAAACAAAAACATTATAACCCTTTTGTTTTGCTAAAATCGCAGTACCTACACCACTTTCACCTCCGCCAAGAACCACTAAACATTTCATATTATCTTAACTTCAAGGTAACTATAGTAAACACTGCTAGTAAAATGCCAACAATCCAAAAACGGGTTACAATTTTACTTTCATGATAATTTAATTTCTGATAGTGATGATGCAAAGGGGACATTTTAAAAATTCGTCTCCCTTCTCCATACTTCTTTTTAGTGTATTTGAAATATGAAACCTGAAGTATTACCGATAAATTTTCAGCTACAAAAATTCCAGCTAATACTGGTAACAACAGTTCTTTTCTAATTGCAATTGCTATAACTGCAATAATACCTCCTATAGTTAAACTACCTGTATCCCCCATAAAAACTTGAGCAGGGTATGTATTGTACCATAAAAAACCAATTAAAGCTCCAGCAAACGCTAAAATGAACACTGTCATTTCACCTGATTTAGGTATATACATAACATCTAAATAATCAGCAAAAATGATATTACCTGATACCCAAGCAAAAATAGCTAGGGTTACCACCATAATTGCTGATGATCCTGCAGCCAAACCATCAATACCATCTGTTAAATTAGCTCCATTAGACACTGCTGTAATAATAAAAATTACAATAGGTATAAAAATCAACCATGCATATTTTTGATAATCATCTCCTAAAAAACTAATGGCTTTTGCGTAATCTAATTCGTTATTTTTCAAAAATGGCACCGTAGTTTTTGTTGACTTATGTTCTTCTCCAAAAACTTTCTTTTTACCATCTATTTGTATCACTTGTTTTTCTTGAGGTAATTGCTCTTTAATTGTAACATCTTGATGAAAGTATAACATACTACCAACTATTACACCCAATCCAACCTGACCAACTACCTTAAAAATTCCTTTTAAACCTTCTTTATCTTTTTTAAATACTTTTATGTAATCATCTGCAAAACCAATAAACCCCATCCAAATAGTAGTAATTAGTAAAATGATGATATAAATATTCTCAAGTTTCGCTAATAATAATACTGGAATTAATGTGGCCAAAATTATGATTACACCTCCCATTGTTGGTGTACCAGCTTTTTGTATTTGACCTTCTAAACCTAAATCTCTTACACTTTCACCTACTTGCTGTCTTTGCAAAAAGTTAATTATTCTTTTACCATATATGGTAGATATTAATAATGATAAAATAAAAGCCATTGCAGCTCTAAACGTGATAAACTGAAACACACTTGCTCCTGTTAAATTAAATTGACTTTCTAAATATTGAAATATATAATAGAGCATTCTTTTTTAGTTTTTTAATTGATTAAAACAGTTAGTTACTTCTTCTAAATCATCAAAATGATGTTTTACACCATTAATTTCTTGATAATTTTCATGCCCTTTTCCAGCAATTAATATGATATCTCCGTCAGATGCGAGCTTAACTGCTGTTTTTATAGCCTGCTTTCTATTTAAAACAGCTAAAGTTTTACGATAATTCTCTGGAGTAACACCCTTTTCCATTTGTTCTAAGATAGTTTCGGGGTCTTCTGTCCTGGGGTTATCCGAAGTAAAAATTGCTTGGTTACTTAATTGAGATGCTATATGCCCCATTTTTGGCCTTTTTGTTACATCTCTATCTCCACCGCAACCTACTATCGTAATTAAATTTTCGTTTCCTGACCTAATATCATTAATCGTTTCCAGTACGTTTTTTAACGCATCTGGTGTATGTGCGTAATCTACAATTGCAGTTACATTATTTTCAGACACTATATACTGAAATCTTCCACTCACACTTGTTAACTGACTAATTGCAGTTAAAACCTCCATTTGATCTTGCTCTAGCAACATGGCAGTTCCGTATATAGCTAATAAGTTATACATATTAAACTCACCAATTAACTTGGTCCAAACCTCAATACCATTTATAGTTAATAAGGTTCCAGAAAAGCTTTTCTCTAAAATTTTAGCTTTAAAATCAGCTAAAGTTTTCAGTGCATAATTATGTTTGTTTGCTTTTGTATTTTGAAGCATTATTACTCCATTCTTGTCATCTATATTAGTTAAAGCAAAAGCAGATTTAGGTAATTGATCAAAAAAACTTTTTTTAACATCTCTATATTCCGCAAATGTTTCATGATAATCTAAATGATCATGAGATAAGTTTGTAAAAATACCCCCTTTAAAATGCAAGCCTTCAGTTCTCTTTTGATGAATTCCATGAGAGCTCACCTCCATAAAACAGTATGAAACCCCAGACTCAATCATCTTAGACAAATACTTATTTATTGTTAAAGAATCTGGAGTTGTATGTGTAGCTTCAAACTGATTATCCCCAACCATTATCCTAACAGTTGACAACAACCCCGATGAATACCCTAAATTCGAAAATAATTGATACAACAATGAAGCTATTGTAGTTTTTCCATTAGTACCAGTTACTCCAACTAGAGTTAGTTTATTAGAAGGATTATCATAATAATTTGCAGCAATAGTTGCTAAGGCTGATTGAGAATCATCTACTAAAATATACAAGACACCCTCAATTACATCAACTGGCATTTCTTCTAAAACCACAGCTTTAGCTCCTAACTTAATCGCCTTATCAATATACGCATGACCATCAACAAGCGCTCCCTTAATAGCAACAAACATATCATTATCAACCACCTTTCTACTATCAAAAACCACTGTATTAATTGCAATACTTTGATCTCCGATTATAGAGTTTACTGACACCCCTTTTAATATGTTTTTAACTAATTTCAATTATGATAATTTTAAATATATAACGGTTCCTTTTTTTACTTTCTCGCCTCTTGACACTGATTGCTCAGTCACCTTACCAATTCCAGAAAACTGCACTTTTAAACCCATATTCTCTAATAAAGACACAGCATCCATAGCACTCATACCAACCACATTAGGCATAATAGTTTTGTACTTTTGCAGATAACTATAATAACCAACATATTCCTTCTCTATCTTTTTAATTGTGATAGAATCATTTACAGATTGAACATTGACAGGCGTTGTTGTGTAAATTTTCTGAGCAATCTCTTTAAAAACTGGCGCTGCAACTTTTGCTCCGTAGTAACCTTTTTCTTTTTTAGGATCATGCACCACAACAATACATGAGTATTTTGGCTCATCTACTGGAAAAAAACCAGCAAAAGAAGCTACGTATCGCTGATTTGAATAATACCCTCCTTCATATTCTCCGTTAGCATTCTTTACTCTTGGTATATATTTTTTAGCGGTACCTGTTTTACCGGCCATTGAAAAATTAGGCGAATAAATAGCCTTAGCTGTTCCTTTTTTAACCACGTTTTCCATAACAGCTTTTACCTTATTAATAGTAGTTTGTGAAGCTATTTTATTATCTAGAACCTCTTTTTTAAAACTCTTTTCTATTTTTCCACCAGCCCTTAGTTCTTTTACAAAACGAGGTCTCACCAAAACACCATTGTTTGCTACCGCATTATAAAAAGTTAATATCTGCAAAGGCGTTAGCGATACTCCATAGCCCCAAGCCATCCATTCTAAAGAAATAGGATTCCACCTCTTAGAATCAGGAGTTGGTATAAAAGGCTTTCCTTCACCCTTAATCTGAACTTTAGTTTGCTTATCTAGTCCAAACTTTTTCATTTTACTGATAAATTTCTGAGGGCTCTTATCATAATGCTTTTGTATTGCCTTTACAATACCAACATTTGAAGAAACTTCAAAAACTCGAGCCATTGATATTTTACCATATCCGTCTCTATCACTATCTTCTACTTTTCTTCCTCTGATAAAAATTTTACCTTTTTCGGTATCAACAATAGTTGAAGTATCAATATATTTATCTTCCAAAGCAGCCATTAAACTTGCCAACTTGAATGTTGATCCTGGCTCATGACTCTCCCAAACAGCATAATTTCTTTTTTCATAATACTTACCACTTGAGGTTCTCCCTAAATTTGAAATTGCCTTAATTTCTCCTGTAGCAGTTTCCATAACAACAGCACAACCATGATCAGCCTCAAAATACTCTAATTGCTTTAGCAAAGCATGATGTGTAATATCTTGAATATTCACATCTATTGTAGTAATTACATCAATACCATCTTCTGGCTCTTGCTCATTAACATCATTAATTGGCTTCCATTGCCCTTTAGCTATCTTTTGCTTTAAACGCCAACCATTTTTACCTTCCATGTAATCAGAAAAAGCTCCCTCAATACCAGCACCTCCTCTATGATCATCATAACCAATAGTTCTTTCTGCTATTTTACCAATAGGATGTGCTCTTACTGTTTTTTGTTCAGCTATAAAACCACCTCTGTATACTCCTAAATTAAAAATTGGAAAACTCTTCATTTTCACATAATCGTTATAACCAACATTTCTTGCTAACAACAAATAACGATTACGTCTTTTTTTGGCATCCCTTAATTTTTCTTGATAATACTTAGGCGTTTTACCTAACAACTTCGACAACTCAGAAGATAACGCAGCTATATTTTGCTCAAAAACATTATCATCTACCGCAACAACATCCATTCTAATAGTAAATTTAGACATTGATGTAGCCAGCAAATTACCATCTGCCGCATAAACATTTCCTTTATTTGCGTAGATAGTAAAATTTTTATGTGTAGTTTCTTTGGCTAGTTTTCGGTATTTATCTCCGTTAACATATTGTAAATCGAAAATTTTCACCGCAATCACAACCAAAAAAAGCGCCATTAAAATAGCAACTACATACAGTTTATTTAATATGCTTTTTTTTGTTGTTGCCAATTACTATTCTTTTAAAGTTACTTTTATTTTTTGTGGCGGAGTTTTTGAGGGCTCCAACCCTATTGATTTCACTTTTGACCTCACCGTACTCTCTAACTTCATCCGCATTAACCGTGTACTTGTATCAATATCTTCAGCTCTCAACTCTCGCTTCAACTTATTCAACTGCGCTATCTTAACTACTTTAGCATCCGCCAAGTGCGCACTCCAAATCATCACCATTAACAAACTGACAATAAAAATGATGATTCTCCAATTTTTAATAGCCGAATCATCCGTAAGAAAGCTCCCTCTTAATATTCCGTAAACCCCAGTTTTCTTCATTATTTTAAAGTCGCTATTCTTAATTTTGCACTTCTAGCTCTATTATTAATCTTTATCTCTTCTTGTGTTGGTATTATTAATTTTCCAACTTTTTTTAACGGCTCATTTGTATTACCAAAAAAATCTTTCTCAATTTCACCAGAAAACTTACCTGTTTGAATAAACCTTTTAACCAATCTATCTTCTAAAGAATGATACGATATCACACTTAACCTACCCTCATCATTTAACAAATCTGGTATTTGTTCTAAAAACTCTTTCAACACCTCTAACTCTTCATTAACCTCTATTCTTATAGCCTGATAAATTTGCGCCAATATTTTATGCTCTTTTGCTTTTGGTAAAAATTTTTGCAACACCTGCTTTAACTCAAAACTTGTATTAATTTCTCCTTCTGCTCTAGCCAACACAATTGTTTTAGCTAAAACTCTTGCATTCCTCAACTCACCATACAAATACAACACATCTGCAAGCTTAGACTCCTCATATTCATTTATGATTTTTTTTGCGGACAACAACGACTTTTGATTCATCCTCATATCAAGCTCACCATCAAAACGCGTAGAAAAACCTCTTGAAGCCTCATCAAACTGATGAGAAGAAACCCCTAAGTCCGCTAAAACACCATCTACTTTTTTAACCCCATAAAAACGTAGAAATCTTGATATAAACCTGAAATTCTCAGCAATCAAAACAAAACGCTCATCATCAATCTTATTTTGCTGCGCGTCTGGATCTTGATCAAAAGCAAACAATCGCCCACCTTCACCAAGCCTACTCAATATCTCTCGTGAATGCCCACCACCACCAAAGGTCACATCTACATAAACACCATCTGGCTTTATATTCAACGCATCTACACTCTCTTTTAATAAAACTGGACTATGATAACTCATCTACATCTAAATTTCCCATTACTTCTTCTGCCAACTCCGCAAAATCAGAAACATCCTCAATTGCATTCTCATACTTATCTTTATCCCACACCTCAATTATATTTACAGCACTAGACAAGACAATTTGCTTTTCTATACCTGCAAAAACACACAAGTCTTTAGGAATCAAAATTCTACCCGAAGCATCCACCTCAACCATTTTAACCCCTGCTGTAAACCTCCTAATAAAATCATTATTCTTCTTAACAAATCGGTTCAACTTGTTTATTTTCGCCATCATAATATTCCATTCCTGCATTGGATACAACTCCAAACACGGCTGAAAAACAGATCTTTTAAGCACAAAACCCTCATGCAACACATCATCTAACTGCTTTTTCAAAGGCGCAGACAACATTAGCCTACCCTTCGCATCCGCCTTACACTCGTATGTTCCAATTAAATTTATCAATGCTTAACTATATAGTAATGTGTCAAAAATATAAAATATTTACCACTTTTTACCACTTTTTACCACATTGTTAATAAATTCTTCCAAACACAATAAAACAAAGTATTTCAATAAGTTACAATTGTTAAAACACAACAATTTTAAAAGAAATTGATATCTAATAAAAAAGACTTACTTTTGCGTTTGAGCCAATTATTAACTAATGACTGATTTTTTAAAGAAAGAAGGAAAGTTTACATACGCCGAAGCTGGTGAAGGCAGACCATTAATTGTATTACATGGATTGATGGGAGCATTGAGTAATTTTGATCAAACTTTCAATTATTTTTCAAAAAAAGGATATAAAGTTTTAATACCAGAATTACCTTTATACACATTACCTTTAATTAAAACTAATGTTAAAAATTTAGCTAGTTTTTTACATGATTTTATTGAGTATAAAAACCTAGAAAATGTTGTTTTATTAGGTAATTCTTTAGGTGGTCATATTGCTTTATATTACATTAAACATTATCCCCAAGATGTTGCAGCGCTGGTTCTTACTGGAAGCTCTGGGCTTTATGAAAACTCTATGGGTAATAATTACCCAAGACGTGGTGATAAAGATTTTGTTCGTAAAAAAACTCAGGAAGTTTTTTATGATCAAAGCATTGCAACAGATGAGTTAGTTGACCAAGTTTATGACGTTATTAACGACAGAAATACACTTGTTAAAACATTAGCTATTGCCAAAAGCGCTGTACGCCATAACATGGCTAAAGATTTACCTAAAATGAATCAGCCAACATGCTTAATTTGGGGTAAAAACGATACGGTTACTCCTCCTGAAGTAGCTGATGATTTTCATAAACTTTTACCAGACAGCGATTTGTTTTGGATTGACAAATGTGGACATGCTGCAATGATGGAGCATCCTGATGAGTTTAATGAAGTATTAGAAAACTGGTTTAAACAACGAAATATTTAACCATGAAAATAAAAACAGCAGACTTTGTTGTTAGTAACACTAACGTAGAAAAATGTCCGCAAGATAAGATACCTGAATACGCATTTATTGGTAGGTCTAACGTTGGAAAATCTTCATTAATTAACATGTTAATGGAGCGTAAAGACTTAGCTAAAACTTCAGGTAAACCAGGAAAAACTCAATTAATCAATCATTTTAAAATTAATAATGAATGGTTTTTAGTTGACTTACCAGGTTATGGTTATGCACAAGTTTCAAAAACTAAACGAAAAAAATTTCAAGGATATATTACTGACTATTTTAAAAAAAGAGAACAACTTGTTTGTGCTTTTGTTTTAGTTGATAGCAGACACGATCCTCAAAAAATAGATTTAGAGTTTATGCAGTTTTTAGGAGAAAACCAAATACCTTTTGGTATTGTTTTCACCAAGGTTGATAAACTACCTAGTTCTAAACTAAACAAACAAATTACTTCTTACAAAAGAAAAGTTTTAGAATATTGGGAGTCTTTACCTGTTAATTTTCTTACCTCATCTTCTAACAAGCATGGAAGAGAAGAGCTTCTTAACTTTATCGATAGCGTTAATAAAGATGTTGCCGATGATTTTAACCAAAAATAATGCATTCAAATAAAAACAATCTTCAAGTTTTACATGAAGATAATCACTTAATTATTATCAATAAAAGAGCTGGCGACATCGTTCAAGGTGATAAAACTGGCGACAAACCTTTAAGTGATGTTGTTAAAGAATACATTAAAGATAAATATAACAAACCCGGAAACGTTTTTTTAGGAACCGTACACAGGTTAGACAGACCCACTAGTGGTATTGTAATATTTGCTAAAACCTCTAAAGCATTAGAAAGACTAAATAAAATGCTTCGAGATAAAACAATTAAAAAAACATACTGGGCTGTAGTAAAAGGGACACCTAAAAAAAAATCGGAAACACTGGTTAATTTCCTCAAAAAAAATCCAAAGAACAATAAATCTTTTGCATATCAGAAAGAAGTAAATGGTAGTAAAAAATCTATCTTACATTATAATGTTTTAAAAACACTAAACAACTATACACTTTTAGAAGTTGATCTCGAAACTGGAAGACATCATCAAATTAGATGTCAATTATCGCACATTGGCTTACCTATTAAAGGTGATTTAAAATACGGATTTAACAGAAGCAACAAAGACGGAAGTATCCACTTACATGCACAAAAGATTTCATTTACACATCCTGTAAGTAAAGATTTAATTTTAATACAAGCACCAACACCAATAGATCCTATTTGGGATGCTTGCAACTAATTTGTATATTTAGTTGCTAAATCCCAAACAAATGAAAGCTTTAAAATATCTATTGGTATTCACCATCCCAATTACGGTGTATATTTCTTTCACCAATACTGGTTGGCTAACTTTTTTACCCCTTATTTATACTTTTGGTGTGGTTCCTTTATCTGATTTTTTTTTAAAAATTGATGCTTCTAATTTTGATAAAGAACAAGAAGAAATAGAAAAAAACAATAAACTCTATTCTCTTATTTTATATGCAACAGTACCTACGCAAATTTTGTTTTTAATTTGGTTTTTATTTGCAGTACAAGATCCTTTTTTAACTACAGTTGAATATATTGGAAGAATTTCTGCAATGGGAATTATGTGTGGTGTTGTTGGAATAAATGTTGGTCATGAGTTAGGGCATCGTCTAAATAGGACAGAACAATTATTAGGGGAAATATTATTGTTAACCTCTTTAGAAACCCATTTTTTACCCTACCATAATGCTGGTCACCATTTTAACGTTGCCACTCCAAATGATGCTGCTACTGCCAGAAAAAATGAACCCGTGTATCTTTTTTGGTTTCGTTCACAAATTATGAGCTACATACAAGCTTGGCAGCTAGAAAACAAAAGAATGATGAACTCAGAAAGACCATGGTTTCATATACAAAACAGGATGCTTATATACACTATTTGTCATTTATTATTACTTTTTAGTATCTATACGTTTTTTGGATTAATTGGATTATCCTCTTTTTTTGCAGCTGCAGTACTTGGTATTTTACTACTAGAAACTGTAAACTATATTGAGCATTATGGATTGCTTAGAACCAAAAACAAACATGGCAGATACGAGCGAGTAAAACATACGCACTCCTGGAACTCTAATCATGTAATTGGCAAATTAGTATTATTTAATTTATCAAGACATTCAGATCATCATTATAACGGAAGCAAACATTATCAAATTTTAAAATCTCTTCCAGAAAGCCCTCAAATGCCTACAGGATATCCAGGTATGATGCTGCTCTCTTTAATCCCACCATTATGGTTTAGATTAATGAATAAAAAACTACAACATTTTTAAACTATGAATATACCCAACATTGTAGCTGAACAAAAAGCATTTTTTGCCTCACAACAAACTAAAGACATAGAATTTAGAAAAAAAACGCTTCAAAAACTTTTAAAAGAAGTTCTTAAAAGAGAAAAAGATATTTTAAAAGCACTTCACAACGATTTTAAAAAATCTGAATTCGAAGGTGTTATGACCGAAACAGGAATTGTTGTTGCTGAGTTAAAAAAAGCTATCAAAAAAATTAAAAAGTGGTCTAAACCTAAACGTGTTTTTCCTGCTTTATTAAATTTTCCTTCTTCTGCAAAAATTTATAAAGAACCTTTTGGAACTACATTAATAATCGCTCCTTGGAATTACCCTTATCAATTAGGTTTTTCACCTTTAATTGGAGCTATTGCTGCAGGAAATACTGTTGTTTTAAAACCATCTGAATTAACACCTCATACAAGTGCTATTTGTAAGGAAATAATAGCGACTGTATTCAACCCAAATCATGTTACTGTTGTAGAAGGTGGCGTTTCTGTGTCACAAGAACTCCTTACACAACGCTGGGATTATATTTTCTTTACAGGAAGCGTACCCGTAGGTAAAATTGTGGCTGAAGCTGCCGCTAAACACCTAACACCTGTAACGCTAGAATTGGGAGGTAAAAACCCATGTATTGTTGATGAAACTGCAAACATTAAACTAGCTGCGAAACGTTTAGTATGGGGTAAATGTATTAATGCTGGTCAGACATGTATTGCCCCCGATTACTGGTTAGTTCATGAAAAAGTAAAAGAAAAATTAGTTGATGCTTTTAACATAGAACTTAATAAAGCTTACGGAAATAATCCGAAAAACTCTGATGATTATCCAAGAATAGTTAATTCTAAGAATTTTGATAGACTTGCTAAAATGCTTACCAATGAGAAAATTTTAGTAGGAGGAGAAACTGATAGAGAGGAACGATACATAGCACCTACTCTGATAGATGAACCTGACTTAAACAGCGAAGTAATGAAAGGTGAGATATTTGGTCCAATATCTCCTATATTATCTTATAGTTCTGTTGAAGAAATAGATAACATAATTAACCAATATGAAAAACCATTAGCTTTATATGTGTTTAGTACAGATAAAAAATTTGCTAAAAACATTATTCAAAAACATTCATTTGGTGGAGGAACTATAAACGACACCACTGTACATTTTGCTAATGAAAGCCTACCTTTTGGAGGTGTTGGAGAAAGTGGTATTGGAGCTTATCATGGTAAACAAACATTTGATACATTTTCCCATAATAAAGGTGTTGTAAAACGCTATAACTGGTTAGATATAACAACTCGTTATGCTCCATATAACGGAAAATTAAAAAAGTTACGTACCTTGCTAAAATTAGCTTAACCCAATAAATCTAAAATGCACCAAGAAAAAACGGTTTCTGAAGCCATTAACTACAGAAGATCGGTAAGAGTTTACGATCCAGAAAAAAAATTAGACACTTCATTAGTAAAAAAATGCGTTGAGCAAGCTGCTCTAGCTCCGAATAGTAGCAATATGCAACTTTGGGAATTTTACCATATAACTTCAAAAGATATTGTTGATAACATAGCTCCTTTTTGTTTTAATCAAAATGCAGCAAAAACAGCGCAACAATTACTAATAGTTGTTGTACGAAAAGATCTTTGGAGTAAAAGAGCTAAGGCAAACCTTGGATTTATTGATAGTATTTACGGTAAAAATACACCGAAAGACAAACAAAACAGTAGAGAAAAAATGGTACGTAACTATTACGGCAAATTAATTCCATTTACCTATGCTGATTTCTTTGGAGTTTTTGGTATGATTAAATATGTAATGATGAGTATCACAGGTATATTTAGACCAATTTATCGTCAAGTAAGAAAAAGTGACATTCGTGTTGTTGCTCATAAAAGTGCCGCTTTAGCAGCACAAAACTTTATGACTAGTATGGCTGCAATTAACTACGATACCTGTCCTATGGAAGGCTTTGATTCCTGTAGAGTCAAAAACATCCTAGGGCTACCATTTGGAGCAGAAATAAACATGATTATTTCTTGTGGAGTTAGAAAACCAGAGGGCGTATATGGTGATCGTTTTAGAGTTCCTTTTGATGAAGTTTATAAAGAAGTATAGAAAAAACCGGTTCATTAGAACCGGTTTTTTATTCTTCTACCATTGCTGGCAAAAACACTAATCTATCTTCCGATTGCTGAATAATAGCTTTATTTAAATACATTTTTACAAATTCTCCCTTTAGGTAACTCTCTGCTTGATTTTTATAAAACTTACTAAACCTGTTACCACTCTGCCCAGTTGGTAAAATAGCCATACTATTATTAATATCAGAAAAATCAACTATTCGTCTTGTTGATGGACCTGATTTCACCTTGTAAACACCTGTACTATCTAATGTAAAAGTGTGGTTGTTTATAACTTCATTACCTCCATGAGTTTCAAACGGACCAACATTAAAAATAGTTCTTAAAACACCTCCTGCTTTTCCTATGGCATGTTCATGTTCTACAGAAAAAACGCTATTCCAAGTCCAAGAGCTAATATCTTCACCTAATTGATTTTTTAAAAATAATATTGCGTTTTTAAAAGAGGCATTTACAATAAATGATTTGTCTTCAACTATATTATTTGTATTCACATTATCCCACCAAACAGATTTTGTTTTCGCCATTTGCACTGCTATCATTTTCTTCTGAATTGGAGCCCCATTCATAAATTGATTAAAACCACCTTGCATTTCGTCTTTAAAAGTATTTTTTAAAAACTCATAAATAAAGCGATTATAAATAGTTGGAGCCACTTTGTTTTTAGTGTAGCTTCCATCCCATTGAATTAAAATTTCTAACGCTTTCTTTTCTGTAGTTGATAAAGAAGCCACTTCAATAGCATCAACAGCATTACTAATAACTTCAGTTACAATAGGAGACTGAACATCATACATCATCGTAGCTACATCTTGTTTCGTAAAGTTAAACTTCGGGGCTATCAAACTAGTTATCCTTCTAGCCCTATCCTCAGGCAAATAATATCCAGGATATCTAAAGTTTGCTGTGCTATCTGTTTGGTTATTTGCTGAATATACATAACCCGATTTAGGATTGATTGCTTGAGGATTTTCACTGAAATCTAAATATTCTTGAATTTCATCTTTTCCAGAGGCTCCATTTAAATACACTTTTCTTTGTAAACTATCTCTGTATTTATACAGCTTAGCAGCTGCAAACCAAGCTACATTTTTATCGGCATCTCCATACATAACATTTAATCCTGGTGCATGAATTTTAGCGACTCCATCTTTAAACTCTTCCATACTTTTAGCATGGCTCATATTATAACCAACTTCTAGTAATTTATTTGGCAAGTGAGTATATATCCATTGCATGGAAATAGGTCTATCATCTTTTAAATGATCTATTAAACCATTCATAATAGGACCATGTTTACTTACACGAAGTTCATAAACAGTATCTTTAGCATTTTTAATTTTGATAGTTTTTTGGTAAGTTTTATATCGCTCATAACCATTAGGTGTTTTATACTCTAAATCATTATCGGGGTTATTCTCTTCTATATAAAAATCTACATCATCATTCTTAAACATAGTTAAGCCATAAGCATGTTTTTTGTTATGCCCGAGTAACGGAAAAGGTGTTAATGCTAAATTAAAGCCATACATTTCATAGTTAGGGGTTTTAATATGATTTTGATACCAAACAGATGGTTGTGAAAAGTTTATATGCGGGTCATTAGCTAAAATCACTTTACCATTTTGTGTTTTTTCAGGTCCTAAAACCCAAGCATTACTACCTTCTAAAGTTGAAACAGGTAATTTCTCTACTATTTCATTTATAGCTTCTATAAACTCTGTAGATATTTTCTCTTTTTTTGTACTTTTTAACAATGTTAGGTGTTCAATGGGTATATTTAATTCCTCTAAATATTCATTTCCATATTTTTCTTTAATCTCATTTAGCAAAGGATCTGTTTTATGAGCAGAAGCAAAACTAAATGCCATGTAACCAAACACATTATAAATATCATTAATGGTATATTTTTCCTTTTCAAGCCCAACTAAACGAAATTCTATTGGAGTTGTTCCCTTTTCAATAAATTGATTAATACCTTCTAAATAACTCATAGCTAATTTGTATGACGGCGTGTCTTTTTTTAAATCTGCTATGGTTTTATAAGCAGCTTCCTCTATACCTAAACCAGACATAAACTTATCTACCCTAACTAAATCCTTACCAAAAACCTCGCTCAATCTACCAGCGGCAATCCTTCTCATTAATTCCATTTGCCACAGCCTATCCTGCGCATGCACATAACCAAATGCTTTAAAAGCATCTTCTTCATTCTCAGCATAAATATGTGGTACCCCGTTTGAATCGTAAAAAACAGTAACCTTTTCTTGAAGTCCAGAAAGCTCTAACTCTCCTTTATAGGTTGGTTTTTGATTTTGGATAAATATCCAAGCAGCAATTCCAACAATAATTAATAAATAAAAAAAATACTTTACTAGTTTTTTAACTACATTCATTTTCGGTCTGTTTATGAAACATAAATATATAAACTTGAAACGTAAAGTTACCGCTACTTTAAATTTATTATTCCACAAAGCCGCTACAATTAAAGATTGTTTGTATTTTTGAAATACTAAATACAGTTTTCATGAAGAAAATACAAATGGTTGACTTACAGAGTCAATATCAAAAAATAAAAGATGTTGTAAATACTTCTATTGATGAAGTTTTAAACTCATCTGCCTATATAAACGGACCATACGTTAAAGAATTTCAAGCAGATTTAGAAAAATATTTAGGAGTAAAACATGTAATTCCCTGTGCTAACGGAACCGATGCTTTACAAATTGCTATGATGGGACTTGGATTGGCTCCTGGTGATGAAGTGATTACTGTTGATTTTACTTTTGCTGCTACTGTTGAAGTAATTGGTCTTTTGCAATTAACACCTGTTTTAGTAGATGTAGAACCCGATACTTTCAATATTGACATTAACGCTCTTAAAAAAGCCATCACTCCAAAAACCAAAGCTATTGTTCCAGTACATTTATTTGGTCAATGTGCAAATATGGAGGCAATATTGGCTATTGCTAAAGAACACAACTTATTTGTAATTGAAGATAATGCGCAAGCAATTGGAGCTGATTACACTTTTAAAGACGGAACTTCAAAAAAAGCCGGGACTATTGGAGACGTTGGTACAACCTCTTTTTTTCCATCAAAAAACTTAGGCTGCTACGGTGACGGTGGAGCTATTTTCACCAATAATGATGAGCTAGCTCATACTTTAAGAGGTATTGTGAACCATGGGATGTATAAAAGATATTATCATGATGTAGTAGGTGTAAACTCTCGATTAGATAGTATTCAAGCTGCTGTATTAAAAGCTAAATTACCTCATTTAGACACATATTGCCAAGCAAGAAGAAATGCTGCTAGATATTATAACAATGCTTTTGTAAATAATCCAAATATTATAACACCCGTAGCTAAATCAAACAAAAAAAACTGTAGTACTTCTATTTGCGATAATTGCAATTGTCATGTTTTTCATCAATACACATTACAAATAACTAATGGAAAACGAGACGAACTACATCAGCATTTATTAGACAATAATATACCTAATGCAATTTATTATCCTGTTCCTTTACATAAACAAAAAGCCTATGCTGATAAAAGATATAAGGAAGATGATTTTAAGGTAACAAATAAATTAGTAGAAACTGTAATTTCGTTACCTATGCATACCGAATTGGAAGAAGATCAATTAGCATTTATCACTAAAACAATTAACGATTTTATAAAATAATTAAAGCTCAGTACATACTGAGCTTTTTTTAACTTAGCTTAAATGAAAAAAATTTTAGTAACTGGGGGGCTTGGCTTTATAGGATCACATACTGTTGTTGAGTTACAAAAAAACGGATATAATGTTGTAATTATTGATAACCTTTCTAACAGTACATTAAGCGTTTTAGACAATATAACTTCTATAACAGGCACAAAGCCTGAATTTCATAACATCGATTTACACAATAAAAAAGCAGTACAGTCTTTTTTTAAGCAAAATAATATTAACGGAATTATTCATTTTGCTGCATACAAAGCCGTGGGAGAAAGCATGGATAACCCATTAGCATATTATGAAAACAACTTAGGTAGTTTGGTTTATTTATTACAAGAAATGAAAGAACATAAAATTGATCATTTTATTTTTAGTTCTTCATGTATGGCATACGGTACTCCAGAAAAACTTCCAATTACAGAAAAAACACCTACTAATAAAGCTGCTTCTGTTTATGCAAACACAAAGCAAATTGGTGAAGAAATTATACAAGACAGTTGTAAAGCATATAATAAAAACGCAATTGCCTTACGTTATTTCAACCCGATTGGAGCTCATGAAAGTGCTAAAATAGGTGAATTACCCAATGGTGTACCACAAAATTTAGTCCCGTTTATAACTCAAACAGCAGCTGGCATTAGAGAACAATTGCTTGTTTTTGGGAATGATTATGATACTATAGACGGAACCGCTATCCGCGACTACATTCATGTTGTTGATTTGGCAAATGCACACATTGTTGCTTTGGAAAGATTATTTAATAAAAAAAATAAAGCCAACTTTGAACTATTTAATATCGGAACTGGAAAAGGTAGTACCGTATTAGAAGTTATTGAAGCATTTGAAAAAGCTACAGGAAAAACCTTAAACTATAAAATTACTGAAAGAAGATCTGGTGATATACAAGAAATATACGCAGACCCTACTTTGGCTAATAATGAGTTAAAGTGGAAACCTGAAAAATCATTAGAACAAGCTCTTTTTGACGCTTGGCAGTGGCAAAAAAAACAATCATAAAAAAAGCGAACTTATTTAAGTTCGCTTTTTTATTTACTCTTCTAATGATGCACCGCTTGCGGTTACGCTCCTGTCTATTTTCCTCATTAACCCTTGTAAAACTTTACCTGGACCAACTTCAATAAATTCAGAACCTCCGTCGGTAATCATTTGTTGAATTGATTGTGTCCAACGTACTGGCGCTGTTAATTGCGCTATTAGATTTTTTTTAATCTCTTCTGGATCTGTAACGGCACTTGCTGTTACATTTTGATATACTGGGCAAGTTGGCGTACTAAAAGTTGTAGCTTCTATTGCTGCTGCTAATTCTTCACGTGCTGGCTCCATTAAAGGTGAATGAAAAGCACCTCCAACAGGTAACACTAAAGCGCGTTTTGCTCCTTTTTCTTTTAAAACCTCACACGCTTTATTAATCGCTTCAATCTCACCAGATATAACTAATTGTCCAGGACAGTTATAATTTGCAGCCACCACAACTCCATCTATTTCATTACAAACATCTTCAACTACTTTATCTTCTAAACCTAATACAGCCGCCATGGTAGATTCTTGCATTTCACATGCTTTTTGCATTGCCAAAGCTCTTTTAGAAACTAAAGTTAAACCATCTTCAAAAGATAATGCTCCGTTAGCAACTAAAGCCGATAATTCTCCTAAAGAATGACCTGCAACCATTTCTGGCTGAAAACTATCTCCTAAAACCTTTGCTAAAACAACAGAATGTAAAAAGATAGCAGGCTGCGTTACTTTGGTTTGTTTTAACGCTTCATCTGTACCTTCAAACATTATATCCGTAATACTAAATCCTAAAATATCATTCGCTTTTTCAAAAAGTTCTTGAGCTAATGGTGATTTTTCATATAAATCTAATCCCATTCCAGAAAATTGTGCTCCTTGACCCGGAAAAATATATGCTTTCATAATTTACTTTTTTCATTTGTTTTACAATGCAAACATAATCAATTTAAATTTTGTTAATTTCGTTGTCATGACAGAAAAAAACAAATCGTTAGCTTTAAATATTTATTTAATTCTAGCCTCTCTATTTATAGCATCTTTAGTTGCCTCAAACTTAATTTTTCAAAAGTTTTTTTATTGGTATCCTGTTAACATCACCGTATTTAATGTTAAGCTTTTTGAAGTTTCGGTAGGACTTTTACCATATCCAATAACTTTTTTGATTACAGATATTTTATCTGAAATTTATGGTAAAAAAAGAGCTAACCAAGTAGTAATTGCTGGTATTTTTGCTTCATTGTTTTCTTTACTAATTATATATGTAGGAAAGCATGCACCCGCTACTAACTGGTCTCCCGTTAACGATAATACTTTTAATTTAGTTTTTGGAGCTGCTCCCTTAGCTGTATTAGCTTCTATGCTTGCGTATTTATTTGCTCAATTTGTAGATATTAGAGTGTATCATTTTTGGAAAACATATACGAACGGAAAACATTTATGGTTACGTAATAATTTTTCTACTTTTTCTTCTCAATTTATAGATACTTTAACGGTATTGGTATTGTTATGTTTTTTTGGAATTGTACCTTGGGATAAGTTTTTAGGTCTTTTAATTAGCGGTGTAATTTTTAAAGTTTTAATTGCCGCGCTAGATACACCTTTGCTTTATTTAGCTGTGTATGGATTTAGAAAAAAATTCAACCTAAAATTAGGAGAAGAAATTAGACACTTTTAATTGCTTTAACAACTATGCTAAACAAGTTTTTTTATAACTTATATAAAAATCAATTTTCTTTAGAAGAAACTACTGCTATTTATTTAAACCTATTCACTAATATACTTATAATTAGCGTTATTGGATTTATCCTTTTTAAAACTATTCGTTTTTTTGGAAGACGAGTAATTCAAAAAATAATTAATAAAACCAATACTCAATTTGATGACATGTTGGTTAAAAACCGAGTGTTTTTAAATATTGCCAGAATAATTATTTTTATTATAACCTTAAACTTTCTAAAAGAACTACTTGTTGATTTTCCTAATGTATACAATTATACAGAACGGTTAATTACCATTATCATTATATTTTCTGTCATCTGGTTTGTGAGAAGTATTTTACTTAGTGTAAAAGATTTTTTAAGAACTATGGATGCTTTTAAAGACAAGCCTCTTGAAAGTTATGTGCAAATTTTTATGATTGCACTATGGTTAATTGCCATCATATTATCTTTTTCCGTTTTAACAGGAAAGCCTTTACTTAAGTTCTTAACCGCGTTAGGAGCTTTTTCTGCTGTATTATTACTTATTTTTAAAGATACTATTCTTGGCTTTGTATCTAGTATTCAAGTGGCAGTGAATGACACTGTAAGAATTGGGGATTGGATAACCATGGAAAAATATGGGGCAGACGGTGATGTTGTTGAAATTAACCTAACCTCAGTAATAATTAGAAATTTTGACAACACGGTTTCTAGCATACCAACCTATTATTTAACCTCTGATTCTTTTAAAAACTGGAGATCTATGAATAACTCTGGTGGAAGAAGAATTAAACGAGCTATAACTATTAAAATTAATAGTATTCGGTTTTTAACTCAAGAAGATGTTGATAATTTCAAGAAAATAGCATTAATATCAGATTATATAACCAAGGTTAGTAACGAAGTTAACACCTATAATTCAGAAAATAATATTGATAAATCTACGATAATTAATGGTAGAAATCTAACCAACTTTGGTACTTTTAGAGTGTATTTAGATAAATACTTGGAAAATCATCCAAAAATTAATCAAGATATGTTGTTAATGTCAAGACAACTGGAGCCTACTCCATATGGTATTCCTTTAGAAATATATGCATTTAGTAAAGAAAAAGGCTGGCAAGAATATGAACGAGTAATGGCTAATATTTTTGATCATATTTTAGCTTCTGTTCCGTATTTTAATTTGGAAATTTACCAGCAACCATCTAGTTTAGACATCCAACAAATGAACAACCAATTGAATGACAAAACATCATAAGTCAATTTTAATACAAATTATTAAAAAAAGTAAAACAGGACTTTTTAGTAGCATATATATTTTACTTTGTTTTTTTATAGCCATTTTTTGTTATGCTTTAGCTCCAGATAATACTTCGGCAGCTAATAATATGCATTTAGAAATTCATTCAAAACCTCCAGGTTTTAACATTTTAATGTTGCAAATACCAAGAGCTACCGATAGTAAAAAAACTGGGGTAATTTCATGGTTGTTACACGGAAAAAACAATATTTATGATGAAATACCCATTACATCTTTCACTATTAATAATAATACCTTAGAAATTATTAAATATGCTGATGGCTTACCAAAAACTTATACCAAACAACAGTTTAATAATGATAATTTTGAAAACTACATTCAACAAAAAAACTTTGTACTAGGAACTGATAAATACGGAAGAGATTTACTTAGCAGGTTACTAATTGGCACTCGTATATCATTTTTTATTGGTTTTGTAGCCGTTTTTATATCCTTATTAATAGGCATTCCTATCGGAGCAATTGCAGGGTATTTTGGTGGTAAAGTTGATACTTTTATTATGTGGTTGATTAACATAACATGGTCTATACCAACACTGCTACTTGTAATTGCCATTACTTTGGCCTTAGGTAAAGGTTTTTGGCAAGTTTTTATTGCTGTAGGATTAACTATGTGGGTAGAAGTAGCTCGAGTTGTGAGAGGTCAAGTAATTAGCACTAAACAACAACAATATGTTGAAGCAGCAAAAGCACTTGGATTTAGTGATTTAAGAATTATTTTCAATCATATATTACCCAATATTACTGCACCAATTATTGTTATTTCTGCAGCAAACTTTGCCGCTGCTATTTTAATAGAAAGTGGTTTAAGTTTTTTAGGTATAGGCGCCCAACCTCCTACTCCGTCTTGGGGAGCAATGATTAAAAATCATTACAACTACATAATTTTAGGAAAACCGTTTTTGGCTTTAATTCCAGGTCTGGCCATTATGAGTTTAGTAATGGCTTTTATGCTACTTGGAAATAAACTTAGAGATGTTTTAGATGTTAAAAATTAATCCGCGTTAGTGATTGTAACGGCATCCTTTTACGGTTTTCCGTAAAAGATACAGTAAAAAGCACGACCACGATAGTGGTAACGCCCAAAAGAAATTTGTAAATTCGCTTTTTTAAAAATTTTAATGAATGAGTTTTACAGTTAAATTTACTACACGTTGGGCAGATTTTGATGCTAATATTCATATGAGACACACTGCTTATAATGACTATGCAGCGGAAGCTAGGCTACGTTATTTTAATGAGTATGGAATTACGATACATGATTTTACCAAAGAAAAAGTGGGCCCTATTTTATTTGAAGAAAACACCAAGTTTTTAAAAGAAATTCACTTAGGTGAAGATATCAGTGTAAACCTTAAAATTGTAGGATTGTCTGGCAAAGGGGAACGTTGGAAAATTCAGCATGAAGTTTATAATAGTCAAGGAAAACTATCGGCTGTTATTACAGTTTATGGTGCTTGGTTAGATTTAGTAAAGAGAAAATTATCGGTGCCACCATTAAAATTTCAAACTATTTTTGATACCGCAGAAAAAGCAGATAACTTTGAAGAAATTATTTTAAAAAGTGATTCGTAAAAAACAACTGCTATCTATAATTAGTGTATTAATACTTGCTACTGCTTATTATATTGAACATAAAGTAAATAAGAGCAGTAGTAGTGTTGATACTACTCAAAGCACTCAACTCCCTAATAATGGATTTGATTTTTATCCGAGTTCTACCACTGGTGTTGTAGTGCATCATAACGGATATAGTTTTTCTTACAGTGAAAAACATGAACAAGCCGAATGGGTAGCGTATTCACTAAGTAAACAAGACATTGTTTATATTAATAGAAAGCGTCCATTTTTTATTGAGGACCCAAAAGTAAAAAGTCAATCTGCAGATTGGAGAAATTATAAAAATTCTGGTTATAATCGCGGACATCTTTGTCCTGCTGGTGACAGAAAAGCCACCAAAACTCTTTTTGATGAAACTTTTTATACCTCAAATATTTCTCCACAAAAACATGATTTTAATGCTGGTATTTGGAATAATTTAGAGCAAAAAGTAAGATATTGGGCTAAAAAATACAATCATTTATACATTGTTACAGGTGGAGTTTTAAATACCAACACTACTTTAAAAACTATTGGTAAGGAAAACGTAAGTGTTCCTAACTATTTTTATAAAATTATTCTTGATTATACAGAGCCAGAAATTAAAGCTATTGCTTTTTTAATACCTCATAAAAGTTCTAACAAACCATTGTACAACTTTGTGGTTTCTATTGATGAAATTGAAAAATTAACAGGTATTGATTTTTTCAAAAGTTTACCTGACAAAATTGAAGATACTTTAGAAAAAAGTAGCAGCTATAAAAAATGGTCATTTAGATAAAAAAAATAGGACAACACTTTAATTGTGTCGTCCTATATCAAACTTCCTTTTTCTTTTGTAATTCTTAACATTAGAAATAGTCCCCCAACAGTTTCTTTGTTACAATTACACTTCAAAGATACCAAAGCTTTACAGTTTCCTATTTCAATAATGTTACATTTTAAAAATATTTTAAAAAACATTGAAAAACAACTATTTAAGCTTTATTAAATAGCATTACAAAACTTTAATTTTGTAACATAACAACATATTAAAAACATTTTTTTAAGAACTATCCCCTCTAATTTTATTATCATGTAACTAGGAATGTTTTATCACTAAAAAAATAATCTTTTCTAAAAAAACATACTGCTTAAAAAGCAGAAAAGCACGGAATTATCCGTGCTTACACTTTCTTTCTTGTAATTAGCAGCTAATAAAATCCCCTACAAATTCTAATAGCTAAGAATGTAAATTCCTTTTAGAATTATACTATTCAGTTATGAAAGATATGAAACAAATTTACAGGTACTAAATAGTTAAGATGTTCAAAATTGTTTCATTTTACAAAAAACTAAAATAAGCCTCCAAAAGTTGTAAATATGTTACTATTGTTAGGTTTTGATACCTGTAACAAAACTATTCTAGATCTTTTTTATATTGATTTGGTGATTTTCCGTACTTATTTTTAAAGGCAGTAGAAAAATAATTTGGAGATGAAAAACCTGTTGAATATGCAATATCTGCAATAGTTAAATTATCATCAACTAACATCTCAACAGCTTTCTCTAATCGAATACCGTTTATAAAATCAGAAATACTTATACCTAAAAGTGCTTTTGTTTTTCGGTATAACTGAACTCTTGAAATACCCAATGTATCTGCCAAGACCTCAACCGTAAATGAGGAGTCATCTATATTTTTAGCAACATACGAGTGAAGACTTTCTATAAACTCATTATCTAAACTTTTGTTCTTACGAGTTCTCTTATTCTTTTTAGCTTTTGGCTTTTCAATTACTTGTTCATTGGTAACTGGTGTAACATTTACAATAGCATCATTATAAAACTTTTGAAGTTTTTTTCTATTATACAGTAATGATTGTAGTGATTGATTTAATACTGATAGGTTAAACGGCTTAGTTAAAAACATATCTACACCAGATTGTAAACCTTGAAGATGCGCATCATCATTAGATAATGCTGTTAATATAATAATTGGTATGTGTGATGTGGTAACATCTTTTTTTAAGGCTTCACAAATTTCAAAACCATTTTCTTTTGGTAAGTTTACATCACTAATTATAATATCTGGTACTATTTCTTTGGCTTTATCTATTGCGTCAATTCCATCAGACTCATAAACATTATACTGTATTGATAATTTAGATTTTAAAAACTTACGTAAATCAGAATTATCTTCAATTATTAATAATGTTTCTTTTTCGTCATCACTTTTTTGCAATACCGTTATTTCATCAAAATTAGAAACATCAAAAACAATAGTATCGCTTACTTTAACAGCATCACTAACTACAATTTCATTAGGTTTAAAATTTGATGACCCTTTTGGAATAGTAATAACAAATTCCGCTCCTTTACCCAATTCAGAATTTACTAAAATACTACCTTTATGAAGTTTAACATACTCTTTAGCTAAGTATAAACCTATTCCTGAACTACTTTGTTTATTATTGGAACCTAAAAAAAACTGATCGAATATTTTATCTTTCTCATTAGCAACAATACCTATACCAGAATCTTTAACTTTAATTGTTACCGAATTTTCATTCTCAGAAATATCAACTAAAATACTTCCCTTTTCAGGTGTAAATTTAAAGGCATTAGATAATAAATTGAACAATACATTATCAAATAAATCTCTGTCAATATATAATTGAGTTTCTTGTGTAGAAGACTGTAAATTAAAGTTGATGTTTTTCTTTTTACTCTCTGCCACAAAATCTTGAAAGATATTATTCACAAAATTGTAAATATTAGTTTTAGAAACTTTTAATCGGAATTTTTTACTTCCAACTCTTCTAAAGTCTAATAACTGATTAATCATACGTAATAATCGCCTTGAATTATTGTATATTAAATTAAACTCAAATGGTTTTTTCTTATCCTTTTTAGCTAATAAAGATTCAGAAGATGATAAAATTAATGATAATGGTGTTTTAAAATCGTGCGATACCCCAGTAAAAAAATTATTAGTTACCTCATTAGTAACTCGTAAATCTTCTGCTATTTCTTCAATTTCTTTTTTCTGAGTTGCTATTTGATCTATTAACTCAACCAATAACTTTTTTTGTTCAATTACTTTATTTCTAGATTTAAAAGTAACATATAGCAAGCCTAAAATTAAGCTTAGTAGAAATAAAGTAGCTATTAAAAAATTTCTTTGAGATGAATACAATTGTATTTGTTCCTGAATTTTACTTTGCTGCCTTTTTATATCCAACTCTTGGCTATTTATTAATCCAGCTTGTCTTTGTAGCAGGTCAACATTATTAGAGTCTATTACCACCGATGGTAATGTGATATGTTCAGCTACTTTACGTCCAGTAACAATATCCATTGCTGTTTTAAAGGCTTGTTTACCTCCTGTTGGATACAAAACAGATGCTAAGAGTACATTGTTTTTAACTAAATTAATTCCGCCCTTTGGAGCATTAACACCTCCTATTCCAATAATTTTTAAGCTTGAAGCCAACTCTAAATCTTTTGCCGCTTCATAAGCTTGAAAAGCTAAATCATCTGAATGCGCGAAAACAAAGTTAACTTCAGGATGTTTTTTCAAAAACGAAATAATTTCATTTTTTACACCAGGATTTTCGAATTTATCTTGTACAAAACCAATAGGTGTTATACTGGATATGTTGTTAATTGTATTATTAAAACCTTTTGATCTTTGTATTGTTGGCGTTGTTCCTGCCCAACCTTTAATTTCTAATACGTTAATCTCTTCACCACTCTCTATTAAGTATTTAGCAGTATTGACACCTACTTCATAATCATCGGCACCAATAAAACTAATATAATCTGCGTCTTCTATTTTTCTATTTAAAACAATAACAGGAATATTTGCTTTTGCTGCTTTTTTTAAAACACCGCGCAAGGGCTTAGGCGCGATTGGTGACACAATAATCACATCAACCTCAGCATCAATAAAATCTTCTATATCTGCTATTTGTTTATCTACATTTGCATTGGCATTTTTTATGATTAATGAAGCTTCTGGGTAAAATCCTGCTTCTATTTCCATTGATTGATTCATTGCTTTTCTCCAATCATCATTATTAGTTAATTGAGAAAACCCAATGGTATACTTTTTTTGTTTGTTATTTGTTGTACAACTAAGAAGTAATACTGTTAGCATTAAAAAAAATGCATTAAAAAAAAGTTTTTTCATCACTATGGTAAAGTTTGCCTTGTAAAAGTACTTATTTTTTTAAGTTTTAGTGAAATTATAATGTAGTAGTTAATGATTTTTTTAAACTTAAAACTGGCTAGATGTAATAGAAGAATACAAATCGTTTTTACTGTCTTCGATCTTTCATATTTAGAGTAACTTATTAATGTTGGTAATTTTATTCAAAAATTGAATTACTAAAACAAAAAAACGCTTTAGAAAAAATCTAAAGCGTTTTAAACTTGTACGGGTGAAGGGAGTCGAACCCCCACGCCTTGCGGCACTAGATCCTAAGTCTAGCGTGTCTACCAATTCCACCACACCCGCAGTAAAATAATTTGGTGTGCAAATATAATGAATAGTTGGTAACTACAAAGAAGTTCTTAATTATTTTTGAATATGTTTTAAACTATCTATTATTATAACTTTTCAAATACAACTCCAACTCCATCATTTTCAACCCCATTAGTGAAAATCATTTTATCCTCACTTAAATAATCACATGATAAAACTACCAACCAAGCAGTTTGAACATTATTCTCATTAGAATAAGCACCTCTTCCAAAATCAAGATATAACTTACCCTCTTCAGAAAAATAAGTATAATTTACTACAGCAGTTTCACCATCTACATCTGAATAATTTGCGTAACAACTATTATCTCCAAAAAGCACTTCTCCTAATCTCTCATTTACTTTAAATATATACACATCGTCTTTCATACAAGTTGTATAATCGTTATCAAGTATTTGATTACCATAATCAGAATAATAGTGAGTAATTTTCCAACTCTTTGCATCATTGTTATGTAAGTGAGTTAATTGTTCTGGTTGAATTCCAGTTGTAATTGTTTCTTCATTGTTAGTACAAGACAACAGCAAAACACTACCTAGTAAATAAATAATTTTTTTCATAGTTTTAGCTTTTAATATTAATATTCAATTAATTAGACTACTGTTAAAATTCCAAAATTCGTGCCAATTAAAAAATAGCATATAAAATTTTAAACTTATGATTGACATGAGGAAAATTATATTTTTAAAAAAAAGGTTAAATTCGCATAACTTACAATTTTACAGACTTTAAATATGCAAGACATACAATCTTATATTTCTGATAATAAAAATAGATTTATCAACGAACTTATTGAATTACTTAAAATACCTTCTGTTAGTGCAGATACCGCTTTCTCTCAAGATGTTTTAAATACTGCAGATGCTGTAATGAAAGCTCTTAAAGATGCTGGCTGTGATAGTGTTGAACTTTGTGAAACACCAGGATATCCTATTGTTTATGGTGAAAAAATTATAGATTCTAATTTACCTACAGTATTAGTGTATGGACATTATGATGTTCAACCTGCTGATCCTATAAATTTATGGGATTCTCCACCTTTCGACCCTGTAATTAAAGAAACTCAATTACATCCTGAAGGAGCAATTTTTGCTCGTGGAGCCTGTGATGATAAAGGACAAATGTATATGCATGTAAAAGCCTTAGAGTACATGACCAAAAATGATAAACTTCCATGTAATGTAAAGTTTATGATTGAGGGAGAAGAAGAAGTAGGATCTGAAAGTTTAGCTTGGTTTGTACCTAGAAATAAAGAAAAATTAGCAAACGATGTTATTTTAATTTCTGATACCGGAATGATTGCTAATGATATTCCTTCTATAACAACTGGTTTACGTGGATTAAGTTATGTTGAAGTTGAAGTAACTGGCCCTAATAGAGATTTACACTCTGGTTTATACGGAGGTGCTGTTGCTAATCCTATTAATGTGTTAACTAAAATGATTGCTTCATTACATGACGAAAACAATCATATAACAATTCCTGGATTTTATGATAAGGTTGAAGAATTATCTACTGAAGAAAGAGCGGAAATGGCTAAAGCTCCTTTTTCTTTAGAAAAATATAAAAATGCGTTAGATATTGATGATGTTTATGGTGAAGCTGGTTATACAACCAATGAACGTAACTCAATCAGGCCTACTTTAGATGTTAATGGAATTTGGGGTGGCTACACTGGTGAAGGTGCTAAAACAGTCATCGCCTCTAAAGCGTATGCTAAAATTTCTATGCGATTGGTACCAAACCAAGAATGGGAAGAAATTACTCAATTATTTAAAAAACATTTTGAAAGTATTGCTCCAGCAGGTGTAAAAGTTGAAGTAAAACCTCATCATGGTGGCCAAGGGTATGTAACTCCAATAAATAATATTGGTTACCAAGCTGCTAGTAAAGCTTATGAACAAACTTTTGGAAAAAAACCAATACCGCAAAGAAGTGGAGGAAGTATTCCTATTGTTTCTTTATTCGAAAAAGAATTGGAAAGCAAAACCATATTAATGGGCTTTGGGCTAGATAGTGATGCTATACACTCACCAAATGAACATTTTGGAATTTGGAATTATTTAAAAGGAATAGAAACCATTCCTTACTTCTATGAATATTTTACTGAATTATCTAAATAAATAAAAAACCGCTCATAGAGCGGTTTTTTTATATCGATATATACCAACTAGTCCTTATCCACCACCTATGCTTGTCATAAACATCAATTATATTACCACCTCTGTATTCAATACCTAATTCTAACTTATCTTTAGGACTAAGTTTATAACCTAAATAAGGTGATAATCGTAATTCAATACTTTCTTTATTAAAATTATATACATATTCATTTCCTAACTTAAAGTACATTTCGTTAACGTCTGTTCTTTCTCCATTAAGTGCTTTCTGTAATGCAAATCTATATCTCAATCTAAAAAAAGAATTTTCCTTAGTTGGAATATGCTGTTCAAAACCTAATCTATGAGCTACTTTTAATGTATTTATATTGGTTATAAAATTATATTGTTGTAAAAATCTATGTATAGATTCTCCTTTTTCAAATCGATGAACGTAGCCAAAGTTTAATGATTGTTGAAGGTTTGTTTTTACTGAAATAATTGAGGTAATATCTAACAAACTATGACTAAACTTAATAGTTTCATCACATACTACTTCTCTAACCTCAACACTGTTTACCCATTTGATACTATTACTTACGGGCAATGAAACAGTAATTTTTGGTAACCATCCCAATTCCGAATTGGTTTGTGCATAAAATTTAACCGATAATAAAATAAAAATCAAGAGCACTCTTTTCATGTTAAAACTCTAGATTATCTGTGTTAACTGGAGAAAACTTAAGCTCTTTTAAAATTTTCCCTTTTTTACTAATTAAAAACTCATAAAGATGATAGGTACTTTTCTTTTTTCCTTTTACGACTATTTCATAATTATAGTTTGTTATTAATCCGGCAGTTAATTTATTGATATCATTTTTATCAATATCTGTAAACTGTAATTGAACTTTTTTAATAGAAAACTTATTAAAAGAAGTACAAAGAAGGTTATTTATTAAAATTTGTTCATTTTTATCCAACTCCTTAAAAGCAATTCTCTTCTCAATATCAATTAAATTACCATCTGTCGTAAATTCTACACTATATGTATGCTTGTTAACTTTCCCTTTAGCTTCTATTGATTTCCCGTCTTGACTTTCTTCTCCATACCATTTAACATCTTTTTTGAAACCAAACATCGATGTGTAAGCAACTGCTTTTTTAGATACTTCATTTTCTTTTAAACGGTACTCCTTCTCAAATTTTACTTGAGAAAACATAGGGTTCATTAACACAAAAAAGAAACAAAAAGCTGCTATATACTTCATAGTTAAATTATTTTAACACGAAAATAAATAAAAAAACAGCAAAAAAAGCACTTCTACACTTGTAGAATTAAAACTTTATTCTACATTTGTAGAGAATAATCTAATCTTGTAGAACAAATGCAATTATCAAAATCAGAAGAACAAGTAATGCAATATTTATGGAAGCGAAAAAAAGCATTTATGAAAGATATATTAGAAGATTTTCCGGAACCTAAACCTGCAAATACTACAGTAGCAACTTTGTTAAAGCGAATGATTGATAAAAAATTTGTGGATTATAAGTTATATGGAAAATCAAGAGAATACTATCCGTTAGTTAAAAAATCAGATTATTTCTCTAAACATGTTAATGGACTGATTAAAAACTTCTTTAACAATTCTGCAACCCAGTTTGCTTCATTTTTTACAGAAGAAACAGATTTATCTCTTAATGAGTTAGAAGAATTAAAAAAGATTATAGATTCTAAAATAAAGAAACAACAAAAATGATGAGCTATTTAATTAAATCTGGATTATGTTTAAGCATTTTGGTTTTATTCTATTATGTGTTTCTTGAAAAAGAAAAAATGCATCAATTTAATAGATTTTACTTGCTAGCTAGTATTCTATTCGCTGTTATAATTCCTCTTTTCACTATAACTGTACAACCAATAAATACAGCTATTAATAACCAAGAACAACTATATATTAACTTTACAACAGTAAATGAAGCTCAAAATAACAATTTTGATTGGCTAATTGTTCTTTACACTTCTTATGCACTAATAAGTTTAATTTTAGCAGTAAGGTTTGTAAAAAACTTACTTTCAATTCTGAAAAAAGCCAGTTGTAGTCAAAAAATAAAAGAAAACAACATTTACTTAGTTTTAATAGAAGAAAACATACTTCCATTTACTTTTTTACATTATGTTTTTGTGAATAAATGTCAATACAATAACTGTAAAATACCAAAAGAACTTATCACACATGAAATTGCTCATGCAACCCAAAAACATAGCATAGACATTATAATTATAGAAGCGATTCAAGTATTTTTTTGGATAAACCCAATAATTTACTTTCTAAAAAAAGCTATAAAACTAAATCATGAATTTTTAGCAGATAATTGCGTTATCTCAACTTATAAAAACACTACTAAATATCAACATTTACTATTAGAATCTATTAGTAGTTCACAAAAACATTACTTGGCCAGTAATTTTAATTATTTATTAACCAAAAAAAGATTTATTATGATGCACAAAAAAAGCAAACAACAATGGTTATGGCTTAAAAAAACAGCTGTTTTACCATTAATAGCAACGTTAATTTTTGTTTTTGCAGAAAGAATTATAGCAAACCCTGTAATTATTGATTCTTCATTAAAACAAAATGAAAACACAACGAATGATATCAGCACTACTAAAGACATTAAAGATAAACTTAAGAAAGTTAACAAGTTAAAAATGGAATATGACACATTAGCTAAACCTAAAAAAATAATGGTTTACAGAGACAAAAAAGATCCTAAGAAATCTTATGTTTCATATACTGACGAAAATGACGCTACTATCGTAAAAAAAATGTCAAAACTTACCAAAAAAGAAATCTCTGAACTTCCACCGCCACCACCTATTAGTAAGAAACTATCAAGAAAAACACCATCAAAATCATTATTAAATGAATTAAAGAACAGTGATAAATATGCAATCTGGATAGACGACAAAAAGGTTAGCAATAGTACTCTAAATACATATAGTAATTCAGATTTCTTTTCATATTTTGGAAGTTTTGTTCATAAAAATGCTAGAAGTAAAAAAAATCCACAAGAATATCAGTACTTTCTTTTTACTAACAGTTATTATGCTAATAATAAAAAAACACCTATCATACCTCCTCCTCCACCAAAAAACTAAAGAAAGAACAAATAATTAAAGTTTAAAATCATCAGAAACACCAAAAATTGTAATGTAATTGATAAAAAACAGACATAATTTTTACATATAATTTCATATTAAAATAGTAAAAGCCTCAATTATGAGGCTTTTTTAATGAATTTTACTTTAGAAACTTTTTAGTAATATTGTAAAAATTAAATTGCATGAAAAAACATTACCTGTTATTGTTTTTTATTTCTTTAGTGTACTCTTTAAGTTTTGCTCAAGAAATAGATTACAACTTCGCTTCAATTCCTGATAGTTTAAAAATTAATGCTAATAGTATTGTTAGAAATCACCTATTAGAGATAAACATTATTTCTAGTAGAAAGCTCTCTGTTCACAAAAAATTAGCCGTTACTGTTTTAAATGAATCTGGGAAAAATGATGCTCTAATGTATCAACACTACAATAACGACACTAAAATTAAAAAACTAAGTATTAAAATTTATGATCAAAATGGCAAACAGATCGAAAAATTTAATGAAAATAAATTTACTGATGTTAGTGCTGTTGATGGAGTTTCAATTTACACAGATGCTAAATTAAAATACGTAGAATATACACCAACAGCTTATCCTTATACTGTAGAATTTGAAAGCGATACAGAAAACAACACAACTGTTTTTATTCCGGAATGGACCCCTGTAAGACAATATGAACAATCTGTACAAAAAAGCGCATTCATTATAAATAATCCTCAACAAATACCTTACAGAAAAAAAGAGGTTAATTTCAACAACTACACAATTGAAAATCAAACCAATGATCAGCAAATAAAATATATTTTAAAAAATCAAAAAGCATTGAAACAAGAGTCTGTTTCTCTTCCTTATTTTAAAATATTACCTGCTGTAAAAGTAGCATTAAACAATTTTAGTTTAAAAGGGGTTTCTGGATCAGCAAAAAACTGGAAAGAATTTGGTTTATGGATGAATGAAAAATTACTGAATGGAAAAAATCAATTAGATCCAACCGTAGTTGCCGAAGTAAATTCATTGGTGAAAAATGCTAAAAATGATGAAGAAAAGGCGCGAATTATTTATCAATATGTTCAGGATAGAACAAGATACATCAGCGTTCAAATTGGTATTGGCGGTTGGACACCAACTCCAGCCAATGAAGTTCACAAATTAGGATATGGAGATTGTAAAGGCTTAACCAATTATACACATGCTTTATTAAAAGCAGTTGGTGTTACATCATATTACACCATTGTTTATGCTGATACAAAACGAGATATTGATGAGAATTTTACATCAATGCAAGGAAATCATGCCATTTTAAACATACCTAATAATGGAAATGATATTTGGTTAGAATGTACTAGTCAAACTATACCTTTTGGATTTTTAGGTGATTTTACACATGATAGAAACGTATTGGTTGTTACACCTAATGGAGGAATTATAAAAAAAACTCCTAGCTATTTAAACAAAACAAACATACAAACTACTAAAGCAAACGTAACTGTTAATAGTAAAGGTTCTATTACTGCTGATTTTGAAAGAGAATCTAGAGGAACTCAATATGACCAAAAAAAATATACTACCTCATACTCTGAAGAAGAATTAATTAAACATTACAAATCTAATGTTTGGGATTACAACAATAATTTAGAGCCTAAAAACATTTCAATAAATAATGATAAAGAGAAAGTTGTTTTAACAGAGAAAATAGCTGTTAATATTAGTGAATACGCAACAATTACAGATAGTGAAATGCTTTTACGTTTAAATATATTTAACAAATTCTCTTACATACCTAAAAGATATAGGAATAAAAAACATGATTTTAGAGTATCTGGAGGTTTTTTAGATAAAGATGAATATACAATTAAAATACCAAATGAATATACCATCAACTCTTTACCTACCCCTAAAAGTATTACTTCTAAATTTGGGGAATATATTATTTCTGTAGAAAAAATTGATGCTAATACGTTACTATACAAAAAACACTTTTTATTAAAAGCTGGTGAATATCTTAAAACAGATTATAAAGCTTATAGAAACTTCTTGAAAAAAATATCTAAATATGAAAATAGCAGAATTGCGCTCTCTAAATCTATTTAAAAAATTAACCATAGCTGTATTTATAGCTTTTAATGTTTGTGTAGTAAACGCTCAAAGAGAAAAATCAACACAACTAGGTAACGTTTCAAAAGAAGAGTTATTAATGGAAGTGTATCCAAAAGACTCTGCTGCTACCGCACTCGTTTTATTAGATCATGGAAATACTTACATTGATGAAGAAAAAGATTTTAAATTTAGAACTGATTATTATAAAAAAATCAAAATACTTAACAAATCTGATTTACACCGAGCAACAATTAACGTAAAACTATACAAAGATGAAAAAGTAATTAATGTAGAAGCAATTACTTATAATCTCGAAAACAGCACGATTAATAAAACTTATCTAATTGATGATAAGATATTTGAGAAGAAAACTAGTGGAAAATGGAAAACAGTAACATTTACGCTTCCAAATGTAAAAGAAGGTTCTGTTTTTGAGTTTAAATATAGTGTTATATCGCCTTATTCAATACTAGATGATTGGTATTTCCAAACAGATATACCTTCAATAAAAAGTAGATACACCTTTTCTATCTTAGGAAACTGGAAATATAACACTAGAATTATAGGTTTCAAAAAATTAGATTTCAGTGATTCTAAACTCCAAAAAGGATGTTTATATATTCCTGGAATTGGAAATGGAACCTGTATCAATGTAACTTACGAAATGAATGATATTCCTGCTTTTAAGGAAGAAGATTATATGTTAAGCCCTAAAAACTATTTATCAAGACTTACATTTGACTTAGTTACTTACACTAAATTAGATGGCACACAAAACCATTATATTAAATCATGGAAGCACGCTGAAAAAGAGCTAAAAAACAGTTTTTTAGACGGGCAGACTTCTAAAAAAAATTATTTCAAAAAAAAATTACCACAAGAGCTATTCAATATAAATAACAAACTAGAACAAGCAAAACAAACGTACTACCATATACAAAATAGGTTTAACTGGAATAACAAATATTGGACATCCGATAAATTAAAAGTTAAACGTTCTTATGATGAAAAAAAGGGAAGTGTAGACGCTATTAACCTTGCTTTATACAACTCGTTACAAGCTGTAGGTATTGAAAGTTATTTAGTAGTATTATCTACTAGAGATAATGGCCACCCAACTAAGCTTTATCCTATAATTAAAGATTTTAATTATGTTATAGTTAAAGCTGTAATAGATAATAAAAATTATTTTTTAGATGCTACTGATAAATTTCTACCCTTTGGTGAAGTTCCTATGCGCTGTTTAAATGGTGAAGCACGAGTTTTAGACTTTAAAAATGGAAGTTATTGGGAAGAAGTTTCTTCAAGATATAAAACTAACTCAAGAACCAATATTCAATTTTTAGTAAATGATGATCTTCAAATATCTGGTAAAATTAAAAATACAAGTAAAGGATATTTTGCTAAAAATAAGAGAGAAAAATTATACGCTAAAACTAAAGATGAAATTTTAGACATTATAGAATCTGAACATCCAATGATAGAAGCTGAAGATGTAATGATTTCTAATTTGGATAACAATGAAAAACAATTAATTGAAGAATATACCTTTACTGTAAGTAATGATGATAACGATAACTTCCTTAAAATCAACCCTTTTTTTTACAATAGAGTTTCAAAAAATCCTTTTAAACTTAAAGAAAGGAATTATGCTGTAGACTTTGGATATCCAAGAAACACAACTTATATGTTCACTTTAAATATCCCAAGTGGTTACCATGTTGTTAAAACTCCTCAAAATAAAGGTATAAGTCTACCTGAAAAAACTGGAAAATACGTGGTAAACGTTAATAAATCTGAAAACTCAATTACTGTTATTTATAAACTAAGCATAAATCAAAAAGTTTTTAGCAGCCATGGTTACCACTACCTAAAAGAGTTTTTCAAAAACATAATAAATTCACAAAATCAAATTATCGAACTTCAAAAAATAAAGCTATGAAAAAAACAATATTAATTCTTTGCATTATTATAAGCCAAACACTTATAAGTCAGGAAATAAAATTTGGAAAGGTCAGCAAAAAAGAATTACAAGAAACTTTTTATGATAAAGATTCATCTGCAAGTGCTTCTTATTTATTAAAAAAAAGAAGAACATATTTTACATACAATAACACAAGTGGTTTTTTAGTAGTATCAGAATATCATGAACGTATAAAAATATATACTAAAGAAGGACTGGATTACGCTACAAAAAAAATAAATTATTATTTTCCTGAATCTGGCGATAGAGAGTCTATAAATTCTTTAAAAGGCTATACTTTTAATATAGAAGACGGTAAAATTGAAAAAGAAAAATTATCTAAAAAAAATATTTTTGAAGACCGAATAAGTAAATTTCGAAAAGAAAAGAAAATTACTTTTCCTGCAGTAAAAATTGGAAGTGTAATAGATGTAAAATATACGCTAACCAGTCCTTTCTGGACTATAGAGGATTTAAACTTCCAATACAGTATTCCTGTTAAAAGATTAGACTACCAAGTTGAAACACCAGAATATATAGTTTTTAATAAAAGAGCAAAAGGGTTCTTTTCAATACCTGTAGCAGTTAGTAAAAAATCATCTGCGTTAACTCCTGGATCAACAATCACATTTACCACAACTGTTGATAAATTTGAAACCGAAGATATAAAAGCAATTAATCCTAATGAGCCTTATGTTGGTAATATTAACAATTACAGAGGAGGTGTGTCCTACGAGTTATCTAGTACTCAATTTCCAAATTCTATGTTTAAAAACTACGCATTAGACTGGGAGGACGTTTGTAAAACTATCTATAAATCTTCTGCGTTTGGTGTTGAATTACATAAAAGTTCATATTACAAAGAAGACCTAAATAATATTATTTCTAATAGCTCATCTGAAATTGAAACTATTGCTAGAGTTTTCACACATGTTAAATCAAAGCTGAACTGGAATGAATATTATGGTAAATACACCGATAAAGGTGTTAGAAAAGCATATAAAGATGGAGTTGGAAACGTTGCCGAAATAAATTTAATACTTACATCAATGTTACGCTCAGCTAATATTGATGCAAATCCTGTTTTAGTCAGTTCGAAAAACAATGGAATACCAGTTTTTCCCACTCTAAAAGGTTTCAATTACGTTATTACTAAAGTTAATCTTGCCAATGGACAATATATATTATTAGATGCTACTGAGTCATATAGCTTTCCTAATTTGCTTCCGTACAGAGCTCTTAACTGGTACGGTAAAGAGGTTTTAGAAGGTGGTAAAATTAGAGACGTTAAACTAGCACCCTCAACAGTTGCTAAAGACACTAACTTCATGAATATTACTATTAATGAGGAAGGAACAGTAGAAGGGATGATTCGAAAATCACTATCAGGTCATTTAGCTATGTTTCATAGAAAAAGTAATAATCACAAGAAAGATGAAGAAATAATAACAGAATTAGAAGATAAGTACAATATAGAAATTGATGAATATAATATTCATAATAAGTTAGATTTATCAAAAGGTATTACGCAAAGTTTTAAATTTACTAGTGAGGATTTTGTTGAAGAAATTAATGGGAAACTTTACATTAACCCATTGTTATTTTTAGCTCTTAATGAAAACCCGTTTAAAAGTAAAGAAAGGTCATTTCCTATAGACTTTGTTGTTCCTTGGGAAGACAAATATTCTATTTCAATTGAAATACCAAAAGGTTATAATGTAGAGAGTTTCCCTCAAGAAATTGCTATTGGATTACCTGATAATATTGGAACATTTAAATACATCATGGTTAACGACGGAAAGAAACTTAAGTTAATGTCACAAACAACTTTTAAACAAAATATGATTGGAGCCAATTATTATGAATTTGTTAAAGAGTTTTATTCGCAACTTGTTAAAAAACAATCAGAAAAAATAGTATTTATAAAATCATAAAAAGCGCCCAAATGGGCGCTTTTTTTTATACTTTAACTTCTGTTGTATTTTTTACCTCACTTATAGTAAAAGAGCTTTGAGTACTTCCTATGTATTTAATTGTGGTTAATTTATTCACCATAAACTCTCTATATTCCTCCATATCTCTCACATACACTTTTAATAAATAATCGTAATCTCCCGCTAAATGGAAACATTCTGATACTTCTTCTAACTTTAGAATTTCTTTTTCAAAAACAGATAAATATTCTCTAGAATGTTGAATCAACTTTACATGGCAAAAAGCTAAGAATGACTTATCAATCTTTTTTCTGTCAATTAATGCAACATACTTCTTTATAACATCTTCTTTTTCAAGTTTCTTTATTCGCTCATAAACTGCTGTCACAGACAAATCTAACTGTAGAGATAATTGTTTTGTTGTTTGCTTGCTATCTTTTTGTAGAAGATAAATTAATTTTTTGTCGGTAGCATCTAACTTTAACATGAAAAAAAAACTGATTTATAAATTTATCAAAACAAATATCTTATAAAATTTTCTAATATTTTATCAAAAACAGAATTTAAAACCATATTAATTGAATATAATTGATTTTTAATCTATAAATATTTTAATTTGAAGAAACTAAACAAACAATTATGGCTTTTAAACCTGCAAACAAAATTCAAGATTTACAATATTTTGGAGAATTTGGTGGCGTAAACCCATCTATTTCCGATTCTTCTACGTACACTTTTTTATCTGCAAAAACAATGTTCGACACCTTTGAAGGTAACGCAGATGGTTGTTATTTGTATTCTCGACACTCATCACCTTCTAACTTATATTTAGGTGAGGCTTTAGCCCAAATGGAAGGCACTGAAGCAGCACACGTAACCGCTTCAGGAATGGGAGCTATCACCCCGGTAATATTACAATTATGTCAAGCCAATGATCATATAGTAGCTAGCCGAACTATTTATGGCGGAACTTATGCATATCTTAAAAACTTTACTCCTAGGTTAAATATCTCAACATCTTTTGTTGACATTACAAAACTGGAAGCTGTAGAAGCTGCAATTACTAAAAACACTAAAATTTTATATTGCGAAACTGTTAGTAACCCTTTATTAGAGGTTGCTAACATTAAAGCATTAGCTGTTTTAGCTAAAAAATATGGATTAAAATTAGTGGTTGACAATACTTTTTCTCCATTATCTATTTCTCCAGCTCAACTTGGTGCAGATATTGTCATACATAGCCTAACTAAATTTATAAACGGTTCTTCAGATACAGTTGGTGGTGTTATTTGTGCTAGCCAACAATTTATTGATCAATTAAGAAATGTAAATGATGGCGCTTGTATGTTACTAGGTGCTACCATGGATAGCTATAGAGCAGCCTCTATTTTAAAAAACTTAAGAACATTACATATAAGAATAAAACAACACAGTAGAAATGCTTTATACTTAGCAGAAATGTTTAGAAATGATGGATTAAAAACAGTGTATCCTGGTTTAAACACACATACTTCTCATGAAATTTTTGCTGACATGATGAATCCTGAATATGGATTTGGTGGTATGCTAACTATTGATGTTGGATCATTAGAAAAAGCAAATGAATTAATGGAACTAATGCAGTCAAATAATTTAGGCTATTTAGCAGTAAGTTTAGGTTTTTATAAAACATTATTCTCCGCACCAGGCTCTTCAACCTCATCAGAAATTCCTGAAGAAGAACAAAAAGAAATGGGACTTTCAGACGGATTAATACGTTTTTCAATTGGTTTAGATAATGATATTGAACGCACTTATTTACAAATGAAAAAGTGTATGCAGCAAATTGGTGTTTTACAAAAAGTTTCGGTATAAATTATATGAAAAGTAAATACACAAGTAACTCAACATTACCTTAGTTTTTAAACTTGTGTATTTATTAACAAAATCGTAACATTACACTCGCTAAAACACTACTAATGCAAGAAAACAACAATACTTCTGAGATTAAAATAGGAGATCAAAAAATTATTGAAAATAAAGAACTAAGCATATGGGAAGCATTAATACCCGTTTTTGCTTTAATTGGTATGCTAGCTTATAATGTTTTTGTTTTTGGTGATGATGCACTAAGCGGAAGTAATCAATTTATTTTATTACTAGGTGGAGCCGTAGCAGCTCTTGTTGGTTTTAGAAATAAAATCAGTTTTAACTTAATGATGGATGAAGTTGCTGAAAATATTAAATCAACAGCAAGCGCTATTTTAATATTATTAATGGTTGGTGCCCTTGCCGGTACTTGGCTAATCAGCGGAATAATTCCATCAATGATATATTATGGCTTACAAATTTTAAACCCTACTATTTTCTTGGTAGCCTGTTTAATTATTTGTGCAGTAATTTCTATAGCTACAGGAAGCTCATGGACCACAGCTGCCACTGTTGGTATTGCACTTATTGGTATTGGAGAAGCTTTGGGTATTTCTTTAGGAATGACTGCTGGTGCTGTTTTATCTGGAGCATATTTTGGCGATAAAATGTCTCCTATGTCAGATACTACCAACTTGGCTCCTGCAATGGCTGGTACCGATTTATTTACACATATTAAATACATGGCATATACTACTATACCAACTTTTGTTATTTGTATTTTAGTATTTGTAATTTTAGGTTTTACTCAAAATGCAACAGGAGATGCTGATACTCAAGTGATGCTTACAGATATTAAAAAAGCATTTAACATTACTCCTTGGTTATTTTTAGTACCTGTAATAGTAATTTTTTTAATTGTTAAAAAAACACCACCATTAATTGCTCTTTTAGCAGGTACAATTTTAGGAGGTGTGTTTGCTTTAATCTTTCAACCTCATGTTGTAGCTCAGATAGCCAATGTAGAAAAATTAAACTTTAATGCTGCTTATAAAGGAATTTTAACAGCTATTACTGTTGAAACTTCTGTCCCTACAGATAATGAAGTTTTAAAAGATTTATTTACCGCTGGAGGAATGGCAAAAATGCTTGGTACCATTTGGCTTATTTTATGTGCTATGGTTTTTGGTGGTATAATGGATGCTATTGGGGCTTTAGCTAGAATTAGTAGGTTTATGTTAAACTTATTTGATAGTGTTTTTGGATTATTTGCTAGTACAGTAGCTACTTGTATTGGTTTAAATTTCACGGCTTCTGATCAATATTTAGCATTAGTTGTTCCTGGAAAAATGTATGCTCAAGCTTATAGAGATAAAGGATTAGCTCCTGAAAACTTAAGTAGAACTCTAGAAGATAGTGGAACTGTAACTTCTGTATTAGTTCCATGGAATACTTGTGGAGCCTATCATTCTGGAGTTTTAGGAGTTCCTGTTTTAGAGTATGCTGCATTTGCTGTGTTTAATTGGTTAAGTCCATTTATGACGTTACTTTTTGCAGCTTTCAGAATAAAAATTAAAGAATTAGCTTCCAAATAAAAAAAAGCACCTGTTAGGTGCTTTTTTTTATATAAACCAATTCCATACTACACCGAAACGTATAACCATATCTCTGTAAGGGTAATTAGGTGCAGAATAATAAAAATTTGAAGTAAAATTAGAAGTTACATTATCTATCTTAAAAAAGATTCTAGTTCTTCTAACCCTCGCATTAAAAAACAAATCAATTGAAGGATATCCAATTTCTCTATTATTTTGAAGTTTAAAACCTGCTAATAAAGGATCGTAAGCATTCATTTTATATTTTGAAAAATAATTAAGAGTTCCTCCTATTTGAACCATTAAAGGCTTTCCTCTAAACCATTCACCTGTGTAATACAATGTATTTCTAGACACTAATTCTGGCACTCTAAAAACCTCACTTCCGCTTGATACATTTTGATACAGTATGCTATTATCAAAAGCAAAATTTTTAAAAAACTTAAACTCTTTTTGAACTTTTACTTTTAAGTAAGTAACACCATTATTATACTGTACTGGTTGTGCATCTTCATTAAAATACACAAAATCATCAATATTGGTGAAGTCTAAAGAAGCATTACCCCATTTTGAATTAAAATCAAATCCAAGATTACGAGTCCCAATATTTTCAAAATTATTATTCCAGTTATAAGCATTATACCTACTTTGAAAGAGTTGATAGGTAAAATCTGGTGCTTTTGAACTTAGTTGTAATCTTCCTTTTAAAGTAAACACACTATCTTTTTTATACAATGCTTCACCGTATAAATGATTACCTGCTAAATGGCCACTTCCTGGAGTTACCATAGCATCTGCATTTACAGCAAAGTTACCAATTGCACCTTTCCATTCTGCTCCAATACCTATAGCATTTCCTTGTAATTTAATATTATCTATTCCTGATGATAAATTGATAAGTTCATCATAACCATAACTTACATTGGTATAATTTGCCTTTGCTTTAAATCTACCCAAAATATATTTTGAATTGAACTCTAAGTAAGCTTGGTTATTGGTTAACGAATATTTAGTGGTTTCATTTGTGTTACCAGTTGTGGTATAAGCATCTCCAAAAAAATCATTATTTAATGAACTTTCAGTAAAATTATAATCTTTATTTTCTATGGTTAACTCATGACCTAATTTAAGGTTACTGAAGTTTTTTTGGTTGGTAGAATCTTTACTTGAAAACAATTGAAAATTATGATCTACATACATTCTAAAAGTTTCTAAATTATTTTCAGCATCACTTAAATTCACATCCAAACGAGCTCTATCATCAAAATTAGGATCTCCATTTGAAAAATTATCCAAAGCAACCGTTGTTAACCCTCCGCTTTCTTCATTAAAAAAGTCTTGAGTTGCAATATGCGTTCTTATACTATATTGGTTTTTGGGTGTAGTATAACTAACAGTTGTGCTAAAATTTCCTGTACTTGCCAAAGAACGCCTATACTGACCTAAAGAACGTAAACCCCTGTAAGCAATACTTGCATTTAATCTTTTATTAAAATTAACCGTAAAAAGTGCATCTAAAACTTGTCCTTGCTCCATCCCTGTTCTATACAAAATTTCAGTTGTAGGTGTAGGAACTTGATAATAGTTGATATCTTCAGTTCGCATAAAATTAAAATGCTTACCTCTAAACCCTATATCTGGAAATTGACTACTTTCTGAAAAATCATACGTTAGACTAGTAAAAGTTTGTCCTTGATTATGAAATGGTAATAAACCAAAATTATCTTTTCTTCTAAAGTTAAATTTATAATGTTTTTGCAGGGTTAAAGTAGTATCTACGTAACTAGTATCTTTTTTAAAGCTAATAATTTTATAGTCTGTATATTTAGTTTTTCCACTTAAGGTTACATTTATTTCTCCACTAGGTAAAGAGTCATTCCTTTTATTAGAAAAACCACCGCTTTTAAAACTTCTGTCTAATGTTTTTATCTGTGAAAATCCTATTACAGGAATTGTTAAAAAAAATAATAATCCAAAAAAATTCTTCATAAGAGCAAAAGTAGTATATTAAAATTATAATTTATGTGAATAATAACTTGGAAAACTGTTAATTTGTTGCATGTTACAATTAAACTATAGCGGTCACATATTAGAAGCCGGAACAGATGAAGCTGGAAGAGGTTGTTTAGCAGGTCCTGTAGTTGCTGCTGCTGTTATTTTACCTAAAAATTTTAAGCATGAATTTTTAAATGACTCTAAGCAATTATCAGAAAAAAAAAGACAATTACTTAGACCTTTTATAGAAGAAAATGCTTTAGCGTATCATGTCTCATTTATTCATAATGATGAAGTTGATGAACTAAACGTACTTCAGGCTTCAATTACTGGTATGCAACGTTCAATTGGTAAACTTTCAACTATCCCAGAATTTATTATTGTTGATGGTAATAAATTTAAACCCTACAAAAATATTCCCCATCAAACCATTGTTAAAGGAGATGCTAAATACATGAGTATTGCTGCTGCTTCAGTACTAGCTAAAACTTACAGAGATGAATTTATGGAAAAAATTCATGAAGAATTCCCTGAATACAACTGGAAGAAAAACAAAGGATATCCTACAAAAGAACACCGAAATGCTATTAGACAAATCGGTGCTAGTAAATATCATAGAAAATCTTTTAAACTGTTGCCCGAACAGTTAAAACTACCTTTGTAATTATTTAGTTTTTGTACCTACAAAATTGTCCGATTTCAATTTAAACAACACATTAAATGTTGTTAAACTTCCGTAAATACGAGTTATATATTGCTGTAAATCAATTTTATCTTGATCATCAAGAGTTTTACTTGCATTAATCTTTTGCTCCATCACTCTAATTCTGTCTCTAACCATTACAATTTTATGAAAAAAAGTATCAATAGGTATTTCTTTAGATGCCAAACTAGTATCTGCAGGTTCAATTATTAACTTTCCACCTTTAAATTTATCAGCAATTGGTACAACTTCAGAAACATCACTCCATTGTTTCAGTATGTTTCTTAAGGTACTCTCTACTTCATAAAAACTTACAGTATCTACTTCTTGATCTACACTTTCAATTACCTCAAAATCTGAGTTAATTGTAATTGTTTCTAATCCTTTTTCTTGAAAAACCACCCAATAATGTTTACTATCTACGTTAGTTACAACACCAAATCCGTAATCTACATGATTAATTCTTGAGCCTATTCCTAATAATTTCATCTTACCTATTTTTAAAGACACTAAATTAGTTATTTTTGTGCTTCAATTTTTTAGAAAATGATTAAAAGAACTCGTACAGAAATAAATAAATGTATTATTCATAAAGTTGCCAATAAATATAATAGCGGTAGCAATGCATTATCAGAAAGTTTAGTTCGCTTTGATGAAGAAAGTTACGAATTACTACTTCCGTTTTTATTAAAACCTTTTGGAAGTGTTACCCAAAGCTATCGATTTAGTCATCATGCAGATGTAAGGCTTAATGAAATCAATAAATATACTTCTGATATTTTTGAAGATGATAGTAACGAGGTTTTTATAGAAAACTCTAAAAATATTGTAAATCATTTATACGAGCAATCAAACTCAGCTAACATAAAAACAGGTGACGTTATTGTTGCTTATTTTGAAGGGATTGAATATAAAGATGTTTTAACAGAAGCTGTTGGTGTTTTTAAAATTGAAAGTAAAGTAGATTTTTTTCAAACTTATTTAGATGATGACAGTTTTGATGTTGTAGTCCAAAAAGGTATCTCAACAAAAAGATTAGATAAAGGTTGCTTAATTTTAAACTCATCTGACACAGAAGGTACTGTTGTTTTATCTGTAGACAATAATAATTACGACGCTCAATACTGGATAAAAAACTTTTTGAGTGTAAAGTATGCCGATGACAGAAACTTACATACACAAAACTATTTAGAGATGTGTAAAGATTTTTCTGAAGAAGTAATTAAACCTGAATTTGGAAAACATGAACAAAGTAACTTTTTAGCAAATACAGTTGATTATTTTAAAGAGCATGAAAGTGTAGATTACCATACTTTTAAAGATGAAATTTTTGAAGAGGATAAACACAAAGATTTATTTGAAGACTACAAGAAGCATTTTGAAAAACTAAATGATGTTTTAATTAGAAATAACTTTGAGGTATCTGACGTAGTTTTAAAGAAAGAAAAAAGTAAGTTTAAAACAGAGATTAAGCTAGATACTAATATTCAAATTAAAATTGACGTAGATGCTCCAGACGCCTCATCTGAATACCTAGAACGAGGTTATGATGAAGACAAAAAGATGAAATATTATAAAGTGTATTACAACGCAGAAAAATAAAAAAAAGCAGCTTTTAGGCTGCTTTTTTTTATTCTTTATCTGCCATTTTCTTAACATAGTCCGTAATTATAACAATAGTTTGTCCATCAACTTTACCTTCTATGTATTTGGCATTTTCTGGATCTAAAGAAATTCTTCTAACAGCTGTACCTTGTTTGGCAACCATGCTAGATCCTTTTACTTTTAAATCTTTAATCAAAACAACATTATCACCAGCTTGTAATGTTATTCCGTTACTATCCTTGTGAATAATTTTTTCACTCTCATCTAAGTGATCTCCTGTGGCTTCCGCAAAACGCAGTTCTTCATCATCTAAGTACATCATATCTAACAAACCTTGAGGCCAACCTTCTTTTTTTAACTTATGAAGTAGGCGCCATACTGTAACTTTTACGGCTCTAAACTCACTCCACATACTATCATTTAAGCATCGCCAATGATTAGCATCCATAGTATCTGGATTTGTTATTTGAGAAAAACATGTTTCACAAACCAACAAACTGCCATCAACACCTCCTGTAGAAATTGGAGGAACCTCATAAATAGTTACATCTTTTTTTGAAGTACATAACTCACATTGGTTATTACTTCTTTCTTGCAATTCAGTTAATAAACTCATATTAATTGTTAGCTATGCTAGCTTAAGTATAGCGATATTAAACCTTCTGGTGTTGTTACTTCAACAACTTTATTTTCTCTATCAATTTTATCAATAAAATCGTCAATCATAGGAATAAATATTTCAGTTCCTTCACGATCAATTTCAAAAAGTGGTTGAGCGGCTGTATCATTAATATTTTTAATTATACCAACCTCTCCGTAATTAGCATCTTTTACAACAAAACCAATTACATCATGATAATAAAACTTATCTCCAGAAAGCTTTGGAAGTAAATCTAATGGTAGGTAAATACCCGATTTCATAATCGCTTCAGCATCTGCTTCAGTGTCAACATCTTCAAACTTAACACGTAGCATTGTACTTTTACTTAATGATGACTTTTCAATAAAAAATGGAACCAGATTATTGCCGATATCGACAAAAACTGATTCCATATTTCTGTAAAGTTCAGGCTCATCAGTATCTAATTTGATAACTACTTCGCCTTTAAAACTGTGTTTTTTAACGATTTTGCCAAGATAAAAACAATCTTTCTTTTGCATCCTCGCTTCAAATTTTACTCTTCGCTATCTCCACCTTCTTCAGTAGCAGCATCTTCGCTATCTACTACTGGAGCTTTTGCAGCAATACGAGCTTCATTAACAGCTTTTTCTGCTTCTAATGCTTTTGCTTTAGCGTCTGCTTCTGCTTTTGCTAAACCTTCTTCTTTACCAGCTACTTTTGCTGATTTCTCTTCTAACCAAGCATTGAATTTAGCTTCTGCTTGCTCTTCAGTTAAGGCTCCTTTTCTTACACCTCCTGCTAAATGATTCTTTAATAAAGCTCCTTTGTATGATAAAATAGCTCTTGCAGTGTCAGATGGCTGAGCACCATTTTGTAACCATTTTACAGCTGAGTCTACATCTAAATCAATAGTTGCTGGGTTAGTGTTAGGGTTGTACGTACCGATTTTTTCTAAAAAACGACCGTCTCTTTTAGCTCTTGAGTCAGCAGCTACTACCCAATAGAAAGGTTTTCCTTTTTTACCGTGTCTTTGTAATCTAATTCTTACAGGCATACTTGTTAAATTTTAAGGTTCTCGACCTTGATTATTAATTAATTTTTACCATCTCGTGGTAAGTGGGCGCAAATGTATAATATTTTTATGAGATTTTACTATAAAAAACATAATTTAAACTAAAAAAAGCACCTGATAAACAGATGCTTAAAAAGTCAAATGGTGCTTTATATATTAAATCACTCTAACGTTTACTGCGTTTAATCCTTTTCTTCCTTCTTTTAATTCAAATTCTACTGTATCTCCCTCTCTTACTTCATCAATTAAACCTGAGATGTGTACAAAATGATCTGTGTTTGAATCTGCTTCTGTTATGAAACCAAAACCTTTGGAATCATTAAAGAACTTTACCGTTCCATTTTTCATTGTAAAAAAATATTAAATTTAAAGTGTGCAATGTACGGCTTATTATTTTATAAAAACCTCTTTTTCAAGTTTTTTTAAACTCTTAACGTAAACTTAAAACTCTACTAAACAAAATGTTAGTTTACAGAGGGTAATACTTTCGTATTTTTTTTAGTAGTCTTCTTGCCTTTTTTAATTCTAAAGTAAAGATAAACTTATACAATCCGTCTAATATTCTATTTAGTCTTTTATTGTTTCCGTATTTCTTTTTTAACTGATATAATCTGTATGGTAACTCTAAATGATGCTCTTTAAATACACTTCCAGAATACGTTTGAATTTCTTTCAGGTAATCAAAACCAAACTCTTCAGTTGGTTCTAACATCGTACCTTCTCCAAAATCATTCCATGTTAACAGTTGAATAAAAGCTACTGGTTCATTATCCATCATACGTAATGTTTCTTTAAAAGTATCGGTATGATTGTGTGGAATAGTCCAATTATTATAAGTAGAGTCACTCCACCCTCCTTCAGTATAATAATGATTAAAGCCTCCGTAAGCTCCACCAACAGCGGTAATATTATTTTCTCTTACATAATCATAATATCCTCTTAAAGTTTCTGTATGACCTTTGTCTATCCAACTAAATTCTCCTCCTGCACATTTTCCAACTCTATCACTTGCTTTCCATAATGTGTAAACATCAGGTTTCATATCACTATTGGTAAATACACTTTCCCAGTCAGAAGGATTAGTAATAAAATGAGGACCAAACGTAAATAACATTTCTCTACCATTTAATCTGATATAATTATCACTTGTAAAATAAGTAGATTGTATGTACTGCATATCTAATGTTACAGCGTCTATACCAGAAACCACTCTTTGTTGAACTTCATTATTTTCATCAGAGGCGTATTCAGCTACTCTGTCTTCATACATAATGGCAAACTCTAGACCAACTTCCTCTATTTCTTCAATAAATGACTCTGTGTTATCTTTAATAGACTTATAATCATGTATATCTCTACTTCCATACCAGTCAAAAATCACACCGTCTATACCAGACAACTTCATTAATAACAAATGATATTTTTGCAAATCAGTATCGTTAGAAGAATACGGTCCAATTTTAGGATAGTAATGTGAAGCTATTTCTCTTTTTCCGCTAACATCTATATTGTCTGGGTTTTTATTAGTCATTGTCCAATGTTGTCCCCAATATCCATCAACTTCTTTACTATGAAACCATGGCATGTAGTGTACGTATAATTTCTTAGGGTTTCTCTTTACATTTTGAAAAGATTCTTTTTGTGAAGGTTCATTTAAAATATCTTGATAAAAAAGTTCTAATTCTTCCATGTTTATTTCCTGGTCAATAGCCGAATCAAAAACTCTTTCTTCAGAACAACTTATAAATAAAAAAGCTAGTGCTATGTAGGTAAGGTAATTATTTTTCATAATAAGGGGATTGTTTGATTACTATATCAAAACTATTTAATAACTTAAAAAACTGAATAGATTTTCGTTTAATGGTAAAATTGAGGGTTCAAAAGGAAAAAAAAATTAGATAAGTAAAACTTATGTTAAAATAACAAAAACTTATAGTTAACAATTTAACCAAAATCAACTTAAAAAGTTTGTATTTTTACATCCTCATTATTTCATCACAAGCCTCAACATTATTTAAGTATGTATTTAATTTTTGATACTGAAACTACTGGTTTACCTAAAAGCTGGAACGCTCCAATTACTGATACCGATAACTGGCCTAGAGCTATACAAATTGCCTGGCAGCTTCATGATGAAATGGGTAACTTGGTTGAACATAATGATTTTTTAATTAAGCCAAATGGCTTTAATATTCCTTTTGATGCAGAAAGAATTCATGGTATTTCTACTGAATTAGCAGAAGAGCAAGGTATAGACCTAGATGAAGGACTACGTTTATTTAATGAAGCTTTAGCCAAAACCAAATTTATTGTTGGGCAAAATGTTGGTTTTGATGTTAATATAATGGGCTGTGAATTTCATCGTTTAGGTGTTAGTAATAACCTAACGGAACTTCCTGTTTTGGATACTTGTACAGAAGCTACTGCCGAAATGTGTAAAATCCCAGGAGGTAGAGGTGGTAAATTTAAACTTCCAACACTTACCGAGTTACACGAGCACTTATTTGGTGTAGGTTTTAATGAAGCCCATAATGCAACTGCCGATGTAGAAGCTACTACACGTTGTTTTTTAGAACTAATTCGCTTAAAACATTATACTAAAGAACAATTAGATGTTGCCGATGATTACTTTAGTAAGTATTCAGATGCCAACCCAATGCCTATTCAACTAATTGGGTTAAAACATTTAAACTTACAAAAAGAAAGTGAAAAAATTCGTAAGCGTATTGCTAAACAATCTGACGACGCTTCTTCAATATCAACCTCAGAAGGTTTAGCTGCACTTGAGAATGTACAATTCGCACATTTACACAATCATTCTCAGTTTTCAGTTTTACAATCAACAATTCAAATTAACGCATTGGTAAATGCAGCTGCTAAAAATAATATGTCTGCAGTTGCATTAACAGATACAGGTAATATGATGGCTGCTTATCATTTTACAGCAGCTGTTAACAATTATAATAAAAGTGCAGAAAACCCGCTAAAACCCATTGTAGGTTGTGAGTTTTTTGTATGTGAAAATCATTTAGATAAAACCAAAAAAGATAATGGGTACCAAGTTGTTTTACTCGCAAAAAACAAAAACGGTTATCATAACTTAGCAAAAATGTCTTCAATTGCGTTTGTTGATGGTTTTTATTACGTTCCTAGAATCGATAAAGAAATCATAAAGCAATATAAAGAAGATATCATTGTTTTAACAGGAAACCTGTATGGTGAGGTTCCTAGTAAAGTATTAAACGTAGGAGAAAAACAAGCTGAAGAAGCATTACTTTGGTGGAAAAATGAGTTTGGCGACGATTTATACATAGAACTAATGCGCCATGGGCAACAAGATGAAGATGTTGTTAATAAAACTTTGTTGGATTTCTCTCAAAAACATCAAATTAAGGTAGTTGCTACTAACAACACTTTTTACTTAGAAAAAGAAGACGCAAATGCACATGATATTTTATTATGTGTTAAAGATGGTGAAAAACAAGCAACCCCAATCGGAAGAGGAAGAGGATACCGTTATGGTTTACCTAATAACGAGTATTACTTCAAGTCTACCGATGAAATGAAAAAACTATTTGCAGATTTACCAGAAGCAATTAGTAATATTCAAGAAATTGTAGATAAAATTGAAGCTTTTACATTAGCTCGCGATGTTTTATTACCTGCTTTTGATATACCAGAAGAATATCAAGATCCTGCCGACAAAGAAGATGGAGGTAAAAGAGGTGAAAATAATTATTTAAGAGCACTTACTTATGAAGGGGCTGAAAAAAGGTATGAAGAAATTACTGATTCCATTCGAGAACGTTTAGATTTTGAACTTGAAGTTATAGCCAATACTGGTTATCCTGGGTATTTCTTAATTGTACAAGACTTTATCAAAGCAGCAAGAGAAATGGGCGTTTCTGTTGGTCCCGGACGTGGATCTGCTGCTGGATCTGCTGTGGCATATTGTTTAACAATCACCAACATAGATCCTATTAAATACGACTTACTTTTTGAGCGTTTCTTAAATCCTGAACGTGTATCCATGCCCGATATTGATATCGACTTTGACGACGAAGGTCGTGGTCGAGTAATGGATTATGTAATTGATAAATATGGAGCAAATCAAGTAGCACAAATTATCACATATGGAACCATGGCGGCAAAATCATCAATTAGAGATACCGCACGTGTACTAGATTTACCTTTATTTGAAGCTGATAGAATTGCTAAACTTATTCCGGGTATTAAACTTGGAAACATTTTTGGCGAAGATGAAAAAAGCAAAGGAAAAGTAGCTGGACTTCGATCTGAAGAAAAAGAAATGGTTGAAGAGCTACGAAATATTGCTAGCGGAGCTGGTTTAGAAGCGGAAACTATTAACCAGGCCGCGGTTTTAGAAGGTTCTGTAAGAAATACCGGTATACATGCCTGTGGTGTTATTATTACACCTGATGATATTACCAAATTTGTACCCGTTTCTGTTGCTAAAGACTCTGACATGTATGTAACTCAGTTTGACAACTCTGTTGTTGAAAATGCTGGATTACTAAAAATGGATTTCTTAGGTTTAAAAACATTAACCTTAATTAAAGATACTGTTAAGATTGTTAAAGCAAGACATGGTATAGAGTTAGACCCAGAGAGTATTCCATTAGATGACACACCAACTTATGAACTTTTCCAAAGAGGAGAAACCGTAGGTATATTTCAATACGAATCTCCAGGAATGCAAAAATACATGCGTGAATTAAAGCCTACTGTTTTTGCAGATTTAATTGCAATGAATGCATTGTATAGACCTGGACCTTTAGAATATATTCCTTCTTTTATTAGAAGAAAACATGGTGAAGAAGAAATTCAATACGATCTTCCTGCAATGGAAGAATATCTAGCAGAAACTTATGGTATTACAGTTTATCAAGAGCAAGTAATGTTACTTTCTCAAAAGTTAGCTGATTTTACTAAAGGTGAAGCCGATGTACTTCGTAAAGCAATGGGTAAAAAGCAAGCTGCTGTACTTGCTAAAATGAAACCTAAATTTGTTGAACAAGCAAAGGCAAACGGTCATGATGAAAAAGCGTTAGAGAAAATATGGAAAGACTGGGAAGCTTTTGCTTCTTATGCATTTAACAAATCTCATTCAACCTGTTATGCCTGGATTGCCTACCAAACAGCATATTTAAAAGCACATTACCCTGCAGAATACATGGCTGCAGTACTTTCTAACAACATGAATGACATTAAAACGGTTACATTTTTTATGGAAGAATGTAAACGTATGGGCTTAGAAGTATTGGGACCAGATGTAAACGAATCTTACTCTAAATTCTCTGTAAACAAAGAAGGTGCTATACGTTTTGGAATGGCCGCTATTAGAGGTGTTGGTAGTGGAGCTGTAAAAGCTATTATTGATGAACGTAAAGAAAACGGACCATTTACCTCTATTTTTGATGTTGCCAAACGTGTAGATTTACGTGTTGCTAATAAAAAAGCTTTTGAAGGACTAGTACTTGCTGGTGGTTTTGATTCTTTTACAGATACGCATCGTGCTCAATATTATGTCACCGATGAAAAAGGTCAAACATTTTTAGAAAAAGCATTAAGATTTGGAAATAAATTTCAGGAAAACCTAAACTCTTCACAGGTTTCTTTATTTGGAGAAGCCAGTGAAGTTGACTTACCAGAACCAGAAATCCCTCAATGTGAAACATGGGGAACTATGGAACTTTTAGCTAAAGAAAAAGAAATGGTAGGTATGTACATATCTGCTCATCCTCTAGATGATTTTAAAAATGAAATGAAGTTTTGTAATGCTTCTTTAAGTCATTTTAAAAATTTAGCTAAATATGAAGGTATGAGTTTGGCTTTTGGAGGAATTATTACAGATGTACAACATAGAGTATCTAAAGCAGGAAAAGGTTGGGCTTCTTTTATAATGGAAGATTATAGTGATAGCTTTGAGTTTCGAATTTTTGGAGAGGATTACTTGAAATTTAAACACTTTTTAGTTCCTAATTCTTTCTTGTATGTAAAAACCGTTGTTAAGCCAGGCTGGACCAATAAAGAAGGAGTTAAAGGAGACCCTAGAGTTCAATTTACAGAGTTTTTATTATTACACGATATCATGGAGAAAATGTGTAAAAAAATTACCATTAAACTTCCGCTACAAGAGGTTAAAGAAAACACCATTAAAGAGTTACAACATATATTTGCAACCAATAGTGGTAATCATTCTTTACGTTTTATTATTTATGATGTAGAAGATAAAATTGAACTAGAAGTTCCAAGTAGAACCACCAAGGTTAACATAACTAATCAATTTTTAAAATTGTTAGATGAGCAGTTTATTAACTATAAATTGAATTAAACTAAAATAGGAATTAAAGAGTTAACTCTCTAAATAAAGTTTCTAAATTTTTATTTTCAGAGTTTAACTCTAAAATTTTCAATCCTTGCTCTTGCGCAAAATCAAATAATTTTGGGCGCATATCTGTTTTAGTAGAAAAACTTAATTTCCATGAGTTATCTGAAATATTTTCAGCAGTATTACTATTAGGTAACTGTAATAAAAGCTGTTCTTCTATTTTAAAATCAAAAGTTACTGTAATTACTTGCTCTTGATTTTCTTTTAAAGAACTTAAAGACTCATCAAGAACAATCTCTCCTTTGTTAATAATAATTACTCTGTTACAAATAGCTTCAACTTCTTGCATTATATGAGTAGAAAGTAATACTGTTTTATCTTTACCTAACTCTTTAATTAACGCTCTAATTTCCACTAATTGATTTGGATCTAAACCAGTGGTTGGTTCATCTAAAATTAGTACATCTGGGTTGTGAATTATCGCTGCCGCTAAACCAACTCTTTGTCTGTAACCTTTAGATAGTTGATTAATTTTCTTTTGAGATTCTTGAGATAATCCTACTCTATCAATAACAACATCTATTTCCGTTTTATTAATTTTATGAATTGATGCTACAAAATGTAAATATTCTTTAACATACATTTCTAGATATAACGGATTGTGCTCTGGTAAATACCCTATGTTTTTTTGAGCTTTAATAGGGTTAACAACTACATTTATATCATTAACCAAAACTGTACCTTCGCTAGGCTGTAAATAGCCAGTTAATATTTTCATCGTTGTAGATTTGCCTGCTCCATTAGGACCAAGAAAGCCTACTATCTCACCTTTTTTAGCTGAAAAAGATAAATTATTAACCGCCGTTTGAGAACCGTATATTTTGCTTATTGAAGTAAGTTGTATTGACATTTTTTCTCTGTCATTCTTGCAAAAGCAAGAGTTTTTAAAATATTCGTTATAAAACACATGAGGTTTCTGTTTTCACAGAAATGACTTTTTTAATGTATTCTTTCAAAAGTAACGAAACTGTAGTTATATTTATTTTTTGGGTCTGCTTTAAAATCTTCTCTAGATATTTCTCTCCAATATTTTTTATCTATTTCTGGAAAATAAACATCTGCTTCAAAACTTTCATGAACTATAGTAACATCTAACCTATCTACTAAGTTACTTTGTAATGCTTGTTTATAAATTTGACCACCTCCTATTATAAAAATATGATCATCTTCTTTAGCTAACTCAATTGCTTCTTCTATTGAGTTTGCAATTAAACAACCATCAACAAAATAATCATTATTTCTGGTAATAATAACTGTTGTTCTATTGGGTAATGGTTTTCCTATACTTTCAAAAGTATTTCTTCCCATTAGAATATGATGACCTGAGGTAACTTTTTTAAAACGTTTTAAATCGGCAGGTAAATGCCATATTAAATCGTTATTTTTTCCTAATTCGTAGTTTTGGCCAAACGCCGCTATTATTGTTACCATATAAGTTGCTTAATAATGGGATTACATACTTTTAACCCATTCTTTTATGTAACCCGTTAAATCTCTTTTATCTGTTATTTGATTAATAGATTGTGTTTCTATATTATCAATTAAAATTTTAATAGCATTTAACACGTTTTCATCATTAATCTCTGCTATTTTATCGTAAATAGTATCCTTAATTGTATCTACTTCCGTCGTCATAATTTAGTTGTTTTTGTTCAATACGAATTTAAAAAACTAAGTATTAATATGTAAATAAAACGGTGTAAAATATAGTTAAATTATACAGCTACAACTCCTTTAATATGTGGATGTGGATCATAACCTATTAACTCAAAATCATCAAAGGTAAAATCTTCAATATTAGTAATTGCCGGATTTAATTTCATGGTTGGTAATGATCTTGGTTCTCTAGATAATTGTAACGCTAATTGTTCTTGATGATTATTGTAAATATGAGCATCACCAAAAGTATGAATAAATTCTCCTGCTTCATATCCACAAACCTGTGCAATCATCATGGTAAACAATGCATAACTAGCAATATTAAACGGAACTCCTAAAAAAATATCGGCACTACGTTGATATAATTGGCAAGATAATTTACCATCTGCAACATAAAACTGGAAAAAAGCATGACAAGGAGGTAATGCTGCCTTCCCATTAGCAACGTTTTCTGAAAATGAAACAGAAGTATCGGGCATTACACTTGGATTCCAAGCTGAAATTAACATTCGTCTACTATCTGGATTCTTTTTTAATGTGGCAATTACATCTTTTAATTGATCTATTTCATCACTATTCCAGTTTCTCCATTGATGACCGTAAACAGGACCTAAATCACCATTTTCATCAGCCCATTCATTCCAAATTCTCACCCCGTTTTCTTGCAAATATTTTACATTAGTATCTCCTTTAATAAACCAAAGCAGTTCATAAATAATAGATTTTAAATGAAGTTTTTTGGTTGTTACCATAGGAAATCCTTCACTTAAATCAAATCTCATTTGATAGCCAAATACACTTTTTGTACCCGTACCTGTTCTATCACTTTTTTCGTTTCCGTTTTCTAAAACGTGTTTAACTAAATCTAAATATTGCTTCATTACTCAATCTTGAATTGTGTAAAAATAAAAAAGCATCAATAAAAAAATTGATGCTTTCTAAAATTTATATTAAGAAGTTATTAACCAATAATCATTCCTGCTATAGTTGCAGACATTAAAGATGCAATGGTTCCTCCTATTAATGCTTTCATTCCAAATTCAGACAATGTTTTTCTTTGTCCTGGAGCTAACGAACCGATACCTCCAATTTGAATTCCAATAGATGCAAAATTTGCAAAACCACATAACATATATGTTGCCATGATAATAGACTTGTTATATGTTAAATGTATGGTACTTGCTACATCTTTTAAATCTGCTAACTGAATGTAACCTACAAACTCACTAGCTGCCAATTTAATACCTAATAACTGCCCCATTAAAGCCATATCTTCTTTAGCAACACCTATTAACCACATTAGTGGAGCGAATATATAGCCTAAAATAAACTCTAAGGATAGTTCTTGATAGGGCGTGTTATTTTGAATTATTTGATTTAATGAAGTAAATTCCCAATTAAAATATTCAATTCCGTTGAAGGCCCCTAAACCTCCTAAAACACCATTAATCATAGCTATAAAAGCAACAAAAACCAATAACATTGCTCCTACATTCATTGCTAATTGTAACCCTTCAGTAGTACCATTCGCGATCGCATCTAACACATTAGATCCTATTTTTTCAGATGATACTTGTACATCTGTATTTACATCCTCTGTTTGAGGGAATAATATTTTAGAAATAACAATTGCCCCTGGTGCTGCCATTACTGAAGCCGCTAATAAATGCTTGGCATAAAGAAGCCTTAACGCTTCATCATCTCCACCTAAAAAACCAATATAAGCTGCTAATACCGCACCTGCAACTGTTGCCATACCTCCTATCATCACTAATAAAATTTCTGACTTATTCATTTTTTCTAAATAAGCCTTGATAAGTAAAGGTGCTTCAGTTTGCCCTAAAAATATATTCCCGGCTACAGATAAACTTTCCGCCCCAGATATACGTAAAACTTTTGATAATAACATAGCCATTACTTTCACAACCCACTGAATAACTCCTAAATAAAATAATAAAGAAGTTAAGGCAGAAAAGAAAATAATAGTTGGTAATACTTGAAATGCAAAAATGAACCCAAAAGTATCCATATCTGTTATTAAACCTTCAAATAAGAACTTACTTCCTTTTTTAGTAAATTCTAAAATCTGTACAAAACCTTTACCTATAAAATCAAAAACAACTTGAATAAATTTTACTTTTAAGACACCAATAGCTATTAATAATTGAAAAACTAAACCAATTCCTACAGTTTTCCAATCAACACCTCTTCTATTGGCACTAAATAAAAAGGCAATTAAAATTAATACAGCCATTCCTAAAACACCTCGCCATAAACTGTTAACAGAAAAACCTTGACTTGGTATTATCGCTTCTGTAGTTTTAGAAGCAACCGCATCTTTAATAATTGGATCTGTGATGCTTGATGATATGATTTCTTTTGTACTAAACTTGTAAAGCACATTACTTTCAGATAGTGTTAGTTCAGAATCTGAAAGAGATACAATATTATAATACCTAACTGTATCTTTAGGCTGCTTGTAACTTAATATTAATAAGTTATTTTGGTGAATATAGTTTCCAGATGCTTCTAATGTATCATTTTCGCTAAGGGTGTAAACAAATTCTCCGTTAGCTAAATTAAAATAATCTGATTCTGTTGTAGTGAATAATTGTTCACCTTTAGTGTTTTCTACCGATAAAAAGTTCCAGTTTTTTTCAATGCTTTGCCCTACTACCAAATAGGAAAATAAAAGCATAAAAAGTATTGGTAGATTTTTCATTATAACCATGTTTATGTTAAGAACGTTTGCTGATTTCATCTCTAATTTTAGCAGCTAACTCATAATTTTCATTAATCACTGCTTCGTTTAATTGTTCATGCAACTCTTCTAAAGAGTAGGTTGCATAATCACTAACTTCAGAATGTTGTTCAAAATTAACTTCTAAAGATTCTTCATCTTCTTCCTCTGCATTATCTAGCAATTCTTCATCTATTTTTAAATAAATACCCGCTTTATCTAAAATATTTTCATAGGTGAAAATTGGAGCATCAAAACGAACGGCTAATGCAATAGCATCTGATGTTCTTGTATCAATAACTTCTTCTACTCCATCTTTTTCACAAATTAGACTCGAAAAAAATACACCATCTACTAACTTATGAATTATAATCTGTTTCACATTAATTAAAAATGTATCTGCAAATGTTTTAAATAAGTCGTGTGTTAATGGTCTTGGTGGACGAATTTCTTTTTCTAAAGCTATAGCAATTGACTGGGCTTCAAAAGCACCAATAATAATAGGTAAGGTTCTTGTTCCTTCTATTTCACTTAACACTAGGGCATAAGCGCCGCTTTGTGTTTGACTGTAAGAAATTCCTTTAATAGTTAGTCTTATTAGGCTCATCATCTATATCATCATACAAAAAAAAGCCGCCTTTCATTGGGCAGCCAAAAGGTGGCACAATTTACTAAAAATTATGACTATGCACAGTTTTATTGTTAAAAAAGATAAAAACCTCGAAAGAAATATAATTTTCCGAGGCTTTTATTATAAGACTAATTAATTTTAGCTTTTAAGACTGCTTAAAAACTTTTAATTTTTCAATTAATTGAGGTACAACTTCAAAAGCATCACCAACAATACCATAATCTGCAGCTTTAAAGAAAGGTGCTTCTGGATCATTGTTAATTACAACTTTTACTTTAGATGCGTTAACACCAGCTAAATGCTGAATTGCTCCTGAAATACCTATTGCAATGTATAAGTTTGAAGCCACTGGCTTACCAGTTTGCCCAACGTGTTCACTATGAGGTCTCCATCCTAAATCTGAAACTGGCTTAGAACATGCTGTTGCAGCACCTAAAACATCTGCTAACTCCTCTACCATTCCCCAATTTTCAGGACCTTTTAAACCTCTACCTGCAGAAACTACTACATCTGCATCTGCAATAGTTACTTTACCTTGAGCTTTATCAATAGAAACTGAAGAAACTCCTAACTCTGGTAACGTTGCATCAAATGACTCTGCAGAACCGCTTACAACATTTTCATGTGCTCCAAAAGAGTTTTTAGCAACACCTACAACTTTCTTAGCTGTTGAAATTTCGGTATTGTTAAAACCTTTGTTAGAAAAAGCTTTACGTTTCACAACAAAAGGACTTGTAGAACTTGGTAACGCTACAACGTTTGATGCATAACCTGCTTCTAAAGCAACTGCTACTAATGGACCTAAAGTTAATCCATCAACACTAGAATCAACTACAACAACATCAGCACTCTGTGCTTCTGCCACTTGCTTTACTATTGAAGCGTAAGCTTTTGCATTAAAAGATGCTAAATCATTCTTAACCTCTACTACTTTTTCTGCACCGTATTTATACAATTCTGATGCATCTCCTCCGTTGATTGTTAAAGTAACTAAACCAGTCCCTAGTTGTTCAGCTACCTTTTTTCCGTATGATACAACCTCAAAGGCTGTTTTTTTGAATTTTCCTTCCGATGAATCGGCAAAAACTAATACAGACATATTCTTTATTTTTTGTAATTGTTACTAGTAATCCGTAACAATTGGATTTTTAAAATTATTAAATTGCTTTTGCTTCGTTGTGTAATAAGTTAATTAACTCATCTACATTATCTACTAACTTAACCGCTCCTTTTGGTGCTGGTTTCTCAAAAGTTTGAGTTGAAGACGCTGCAGCTGCTCCCGTTGGTTCAACTACACTTAAAGGCTTTTTACGAGCCATCATAATACCACGCATGTTAGGAATACGTAAGTCTTTTTCCTCTACAATTCCTTTTTGCCCTGCTACTACTAATGGTAATGTTGATGATACTTTTTCTTCACCACCATCAATTTCTCTTTCTAAAGTTGCATTTGTCCCTTCAACTTCTAAACCTACACAACCATTAACAAAATTAAAATCTAATAAAGAAGCTAACATACCAGGAACCATTTGCCCGTTATAATCAGCAGACTCTTTACCAGCTAATACTAAATCATAACCTCCAGACTTTACAACTTCCGCTAATTCTTTAGCTACTAAGAATCCATCTGTTGGCTCTGCGTTTACACGGATAGCATCATCTGCTCCAATAGCTAATGCTTTACGTAATGTTGGTTCTGTTTCAGCACCTCCTACATTTACAACAGTTACACTTGCTCCTTGTTTTTCTTTAAACCACATGGCACGTGTTAAACTAAATTCATCATATGGATTGATAACAAATTGTACTCCGTTTGTATCAAACTTAGTATCATTATCAGTAAAATTAATTTTTGAAGTGGTATCTGGCACGTGGCTGATACAAACTAATATTTTCATATATATCTGTTTTAAAGAAACTTTTATTTTGAGCCACGAATTTAAGCATTTTTTTTAATTTATTATGCATGCATAATAAATTTTTCCTCTGCAATTTATCATTTTAACAAAAAAAGAGTCTATGTTTTTGAATAATCTGACTGAAACAGATAAGAAATTACAATAAAAGGAAGGATCATGCTTATATATGATATATCAAAAACAATCCCATAAATGTTATTACACCAGCCCTCTTCATAAATATTAATTATAAAGGTTATAAAAATTAACAAAAATAATATCCACATTGAATTTCTCTGGATTAAATATATTGATGTTGAATGTTTTGATAATAAAAAAGGGGCAACTAAACTAAAAAATATTAAAAATATAGGGGCATATTTCGTTTGATGATTGAAAGGGTTGTGTATTAATAGGTAGTCTAAACTTGGAACGGTAATTAAAACAGGAATCATTAACAAAATGGTAAAAACTACAACTATGAATAAAAATTTTACACGATATAACACATCTAATTTCATAAAATCATGAAACAATAATAACACTAACGGAATAGCCACTACACCTCTAGTCAAAACAATAAAGGAAACCCAAAATGAAAGCATTATTGAGTTATGAAATATATTTTTTGAATATTTTGATTTCCAATACCAAATAAAAAGTGTAACTATTAACAAATTACTCATCAAATCACTTTTAACTGCTACTTCCCACCAGTATGCTGGTGAAAACAGCAACAATAACACAATCATTGTTTTTTTAACATTTGAAACAGATGCTTTATTTACAAACAACATCAAAATAACAAATACAAAAGGCTGTAATAAACCAATGTTATTAATTAAATAAAAAGGCAACCCTATGTAAAACAAACTTGGTAAATTAGATGTTGTTTTACCTAAATGATCTTGCTTATCATACGGGTAGTCTCCATTTAAAATATTCTCTATAAAAACCTGTAAAGCAGACCACCTATCTACTTGAACAGTATTTCCATTAATACCAAAAACTAACAAACACTGTAACAAGAACATAATTATCGATGCTATCAGAAAAAAAACAAAAAAGTACTTACTATCATTAATAACAATAGCATTTTTCTTAACTAAAAGCCGTAACAAGAGAATAAAAGCTACATAAAAAAATAAGAATCCATATTCGAATCCATCATAGATTCGTTCTCCATATTTTAAGATAAAAAAACTATTAACATACATGTAAACAACTAACAGATAATCAGTTTTAAAAAAGTTTTTTAAATTATTTAACATGAAAGATAATTCTAATCGATGCTAATATAGATTTATTAATACTAAATTTATTACTTTTGCCAATCAAATAAACAACTACTTTATAAACGTATGAAAACAGTTCAATTTAGAGAAGCTATTTGTGAAGCAATGAGCGAGGAAATGCGCAGAGATGAAAGCATTTACTTAATGGGAGAGGAAGTTGCTGAATATAATGGTGCATACAAAGCTAGTAAAGGAATGCTAGATGAGTTTGGTGCTAAAAGAGTTATTGATACTCCTATTGCCGAATTAGGTTTTGGTGGTATAGCCGTAGGTTCTGCCATGAATGGTAACAGACCTATTGTTGAGTATATGACTTTTAACTTCTCTTTAGTTGGTATTGATCAAATTATTAACAACGCGGCTAAGATTAGACAAATGAGTGGTGGACAATTTAACTGCCCTATTGTTTTCCGTGGTCCAACAGCCTCGGCGGGTCAATTAGCAGCTACTCACTCTCAAGCATTTGAAAGTTGGTATGCCAACTGTCCTGGTTTAAAAGTAATCGTTCCATCAAATCCATATGACGCAAAAGGTTTATTAAAAGCTGCTATTAGAGACGATGATCCAGTAATTTTTATGGAGTCTGAGCAGATGTATGGAGATAAAATGGAGATCCCTGAAGGTGAATACATAATTCCTATTGGTGTTGCCGACATTAAAAGAGAAGGTAGTGATGTTACCGTTGTATCTTTTGGGAAAATTATAAAAGAAGCATACAAAGCAGCTGACGAATTAGCTAAAGACGGAATTTCTATTGAAATTATTGATCTTCGTACAGTTCGTCCAATGGATCATAAAACTATTTTAGAATCTGTTAAAAAAACTAACAGACTAGTAATTTTAGAAGAAGCATGGCCTTTTGGTAGTGTTGCATCAGAAATAACATTTAGAGTTCAAGATGAAGCTTTTGATTATTTAGATGCACCTATTAAACGTATTACAACAGCAGACACTCCTGCTCCATATTCTCCTGTATTATTAGAAAAATGGTTACCAAATGCTAACGATGTTGTTACAGCAGTAAAAGAAGTATTATACATATAAATACCATTTTTAAATACAAGAACTTTAAATCCTTTTGGTAACTTTTTACCAAAAGGATTTTGAATTAAATACCACAATGAAATTAAATTTAGCTATTTTGTTATTAGTGCTAACTACCACAATACAAGCACAAATAACAATAAAAGGGAAAGTAGTAGACGAATTTGACAATCCACTTCCTTACGTAAATGTATATGTAAAAGGAACCACCTACGGAACTACTACTGATGATGACGGAAGCTTTTCTTTTTCTTCAAAGAAGAAAAGAGGAACAATAGAAGTTTCATTTGTAGGATTTCAAACTCAAACATTTAAAATAACACCAAAAATTCCTTTTTTAAATATTATTTTAAAAGAAGAAGCTAATGTTTTAGATGAAGTTGTAGTTGTTACCAAACCTAAAAAAAGATTAAAGAAAAAAGAAAACCCAGCCTATAGAATTTTAAAAGAAATTTGGAAACGTAAGCGTAAAAATGGCGTTGATTTAGTTAATCATTACCAATACAAAGAACATGAAGCTATCGAAATTGGTCTGAATAATTTAGATACTGCTTTTGTTAAAGGTATTTTTAAAAAGAACTTTGATGAAGCCATTAAAACCATTAATTATGATGATGATGGCGAAAACTACTACATTCCTATTTATTTAACAGAAAAAGTTTCACAAGTTTACGGGAACAATAAAGAAAATTTAAAACGAGTTGATATTGAAGCTGAAAAAGAAGAAGGTTTAGGCGCACAAAGTTTTGTTTTTGACAGAATGTCTAATACATTTCAAAATGTAGATGTATTTAAAAATAACATTACACTTCTTCAAAAATCTTTTGTTAGCCCATTATCTTCAGACGGATTTGCTACTTATGATTATGTTTTATATGATAGTGTTGTAAAAAATGACACCAAACTCTATAACATTTATTACTTCCCTATACGAGATCAAGATTTAGCTTTTAAAGGAAACTTCTGGGTATCAGACAAAAACTTCTCTATTAAAAAAATTAAAATGGAAGTTACTAAAAGCGCTAACTTAAATTTTGTTAGAGGCCTTACATTCGATAAAGAATTTATTTTAAAAAATGATAGTATTTACCTTCCTTCTAAAAATAATTACATAGGAGATTTTACATTTATTGACAAAAATGATGCTAACAAAGGACTTACTATCAAAAAAAACATAAGCTATAAAAACTATGTTTTAAATGTAGAAAAACCTATTAACTTTTATGATGTAGAGCAAGTTAAAATAAGGCCAGATCAGTTTAAAAAAAGCAACAATTACTGGAATCAACATCATGACAATACTACAAAGTCAACCTACAAAACTATTAAAACCGTTAAAGGAAAGAGAAAAATTAAAAAGCTTACAGGTTTACTAAATACGATAACTAGTGGTTATGTTAACCTTCCTTTTAACATTCAAGCAGGACCATTCTGGACCATGTTTGCTCAAAACGAGGTTGAAGGCTTTAGAACTAAATTAGGGTTTAGATCTTTTAAAACTAAAGACGATCGTTTTAGAATATCTGGTCATGTTGCTTATGGATTTAAAGATAAAGAATTTAAATACGGTGCTGAGGCAAGATATTTATTATCATTTCAACCAAGAATAACCACAAGTATTGCCTATCAAAAGGACATTGAACAGTTGGGTAGTGTATTATTTAATACCAATCAGTTACTTGGAAGATCATTTGGAACAGCAGCACTTTTAAACAGAGGAAACAACTTTTACCTATCTAATGTAGAAAAAATAGCTACCAATTTTGATTATGCGGTACATAATAACTTTCATATAGGTTTTAATTTTACAAAAGCTAACATACAATCCGCTACAACTCCCGATAATTTTTCTATCAACTACATTGATCAAAACGGAATAGAACAGAACTCTGTAACAGATGTAGCCTCTGATGTTTACTTAACTTTTACACCCGGTAGGTTTGTTTATGGTTTAGGAGTAGAACAGCGTTTTGGTAGAAACATTTTCCCAAGAATTGTATTAAACTACAGACATGGATATAAAGATGTTTTAAATGGAACTCATGATTATGACAAAGTCCAATTTCAATACAACCAACCTTTATTACTAGGTAAATTTGGATTATTGGACGCTACTGTTGAAGCAGGTAAAACCTTTGGAACAGTTCCAATTTCATTATTAAGTCCAATCCCAGCAAACCAATCTTTTTCATTGGTTAAAAACACATTTTCATTAATTAATTATTATGATTTTGTAACAGATACTTATGCTGCCACTCACCTAGAACATCATTTTAATGGATTTATATTAAATAGAATACCATTGGTAAAAAGACTCAATTTAAGAAGCTTAATAACATTTAGAGCAGCATACGGAACAGTTTCTGATAAAAATAGAGCTATTAATAGATCTAACTTAAGCTATAATACTCCAGATAAAATGTATTATGAATATGGTTTTGGTTTTGAAAATATTGGGTATGGAAACTTACGTTTCTTTAGAATTGACGCTATTTGGAGAAGTAACTATACTCCAGCCGCAGCCAGTATTGCGGAACCAACACCTATGTTTGCTATTAGAATAGGAATTATGCCAGGATTGTAGAATTAATAACTTAACTTAAAAATAACTTACAATTTTTAACCTAAAAATACATTTTATATGTACTTTTGCAAACCGATTTTAGAAACGTAGAAGAAAATATGACTGCAAAAGAGAAAAAAACAGTAGACGTTTTAATAGAAATTCCTAAAGGAAGTAGAAACAAATATGAATACGATTTCGATTTAAAGAAAATTCGTTTCGACAGAATGTTATTCTCATCAATGATGTACCCTGGAGACTACGGTTTTATTCCAGAAACATTAGCCTTAGATGGTGACCCTTTAGATGTGTTAGTATTAGGTGCTGAGCCAACTTTTCCAATGTGTGTTATGGAAGTAAAACCAATTGGTGTGTTTCATATGGCAGACGAAAAAGGTCCAGACGAAAAAATAGTATGTGTTCCAGTATCTGATCCAATTTGGAATAAATACAATGATTTATCTGATTTAAATCCACATCGTCAACAAGAAATTACACACTTTTTCCAAGTATATAAAGACTTAGAAAAAAAGAAAGTTGATATTGGTGATTGGGGAGACGCAAACGAAGCTTATGAAATACTTGACAAGTGTATTGAACGCTACGAAAACAGTGAATATAAAGAAAGAGGAGAATTTAAAATCTAACCTTTTTTCACCATACAATTTAAAGCTCATCATTATCATATGATGAGCTTTTTTTATGTTTATTACTTGATTTTGTTATATTTATGAAATTATTAACTAATCAAACAACAAACATATGATAACAAATTTGATGATTGCGCCAATCATTTTGGCTGTATTAGGATTGATTTTCATGTTTATTAAAATGACTTGGGTAAAAAAACAAAACCCTGGATCAGACAAAATGAAATCAATCTCTAAAAGTATTAAAGAAGGTGCCCTAGCCTTTTTAGCTGCTGAATATAAACTCCTTTTAATATTCGCAATAATAGCATCAGTAGCTTTATTTATAGTTTCTACAATTGTACCCACAACACACTGGATAATTGTTATAGCTTTTATAGTTGGAGCTATCTTTTCTGCATTAGCAGGCAATATTGGTATGCGCATAGCAACAGATGCCAATGCAAGAACTGCAGAAGCTGCAAAAACCAGTTTACCAAAAGCTTTACAAGTTTCTTTTGGAGGAGGAACTGTTATGGGACTTGGTGTAGCAGGTTTAGCTGTTTTAGGTATCAGTTTATTCTTTTTAATTTTTGTAAAGATGTTTATCACACAAGGTGGTGATTTTTACAATGAAATGACCATGGCACTTGAGGCATTAGCTGGTTTTTCTTTGGGAGCAGAAAGTATAGCGTTATTTGCTCGTGTAGGTGGTGGAATTTACACGAAAGCTGCTGATGTTGGTGCTGATTTAGTAGGTAAAGTTGAAGCAGGAATCCCTGAGGACGACCCACGAAACCCAGCCACTATTGCAGATAACGTAGGTGATAATGTTGGAGATGTTGCTGGTATGGGAGCAGATTTATTTGGTAGCTACGTAGCCACAGTATTAGCCGCTATGGTATTGGGTAATTATGTAATTAGAGATATGTCTATAACCAATAAATTTTCTGATAATTTTGGAGGAATGGGACCTATTTTACTCCCATTAGTAATTGCGGGTGTAGGAATAGTAGCGTCAATTATTGGTACTTTTTTAGTTAGAATTAAAGACAACACAGCTAAAGAAGCTGAAGTGCAAAAAGCCTTAGATCTTGGAAATTGGGTATCTATACTCATTACATTAGTTGCCAGTTGGTTTTTAATTCAATGGATGTTGCCAAAAACATTACAAATGAGTTTTTTTGGAGAAGGATTACTAAACATACCTTCTAGACATGTTTTTTATGCATGTATGATTGGCCTAGCTGTTGGTGCTTTAATATCAGTAGTGACAGCATACTATACTAGCTTAGGAAAAAAACCAGTATTACACATAGTTCAAAATTCATCAACAGGAGCTGCAACAAATATTATTGCTGGTTTAGCTGTTGGAATGAAATCAACATTCTTATCAGTTATTTTATTTGCAGCCGCTATTTACGGATCGTATGCACTTGCAGGGTTTTACGGTGTTGCTTTAGCTGCTTCAGCAATGATGGCAACTACCGCTATGCAATTAGCAATTGATGCCTTTGGCCCAATTGCAGATAATGCCGGTGGTGTAGCAGAAATGAGTGAATTAGAAGATCATGTTCGAGAACGTACAGATATTTTAGACTCTGTTGGAAACACAACAGCCGCTGTTGGAAAGGGATTTGCAATTGCATCAGCTGCTTTAACTGCTTTGGCTTTATTTGCTGCTTATGTAACCTTTACTGGAATTGACGGTATAAATATTTTTAAAGCAGATGTTTTAGCAATGTTATTTGTAGGAGGTATGATACCTGTAATTTTTTCAGCCTTAGCTATGGAATCTGTTGGAAAAGCTGCAATGGAGATGGTGCAAGAAGTTCGTCGTCAATTCAAAGAGATTCCTGGAATTATGGAAGGTACCGGAACTCCAGATTATGCTAAATGTGTTGATATTTCTACAAAAGCTGCTTTAAAAGAAATGATTTTACCTGGCTTAATTACAATTATAACACCTATTATTATTGGATTGCTGTTTGGAGCTGAACCTTTAGGTGGATATATGGCTGGTGTATGTGTAAGTGGAGTTATGTGGGCCATTTTCCAAAATAATGCTGGTGGTGCTTGGGACAATGCTAAAAAATCATTTGAAGCTGGTGTAGAAATTAATGGCGAAATGACCTATAAAGGTTCTGATGCGCACAAAGCTGCTGTAACTGGTGACACTGTGGGCGATCCTTTTAAAGATACTTCAGGTCCGTCTATGAATATACTTATTAAGCTTACTTGCTTGGTTGGATTAGTAATTGCTCCTATTTTAGGAAATCATACTGATATCAACAACCATCAAACTAGTATTAAAAAAGAAGTTAAGGTAGAAGTTAACAAAAATAACTCTGATAATGCAAAAGCAACAATTACAACCACCATCACAAAAAATGGAGAAACTACTACTGAGGTAAAAAACATAGAAGGATCTATTGAAGAGGTTGAAGCTCAGACTAAAAAAGAGGATGAATCAACAAAAATCAAAACAAATAAATAATAAGCGTTCTTTTTAACTAAGAAACCCGATAGGAAATTCTATCGGGTTTCTTATTTTTGTTATATGTCGTTACGAACTGTACAAACATTCAATATAGATAATCCTAAAGCTTTTAAAGATAAATTACTTGCTTGGTCACAACAATTTGAAACTATTGTTTGGTTAGATTCTAATAACTATAACCAAACCTATACTAGTTTTGATGCTGCTTTGGCCGTTGAAGAATTTACATCAATTAAAACAGATTATTTAAATGCTTTTGAAAAATTAAAAGAGTATCAGTCATATACTAAAGACTATATTTTTGGTTACATCTCTTATGATGTAAAAAATGATGTAGAAAAATTAAGCTCTACTAATTTTGATGGACTTTATTTTGATGATTTATTCTTTTTTCAGCCTCAAAAACTTATTTTTTTAAAAGGAAACAAATTAGAATTTCATTATTTACATGTGGTTGATGATGAATTAGAAGAAGATTTTGACGAAATATTTGCTACCAACATTCATATTGCAGAAAACAATAAGGAAACCGATGATGTTAAAATTAAACTACGTATCCACAAAGATGAATACTACAATAAAGTTCAAAAAGTATTAAATCATATTCACAGAGGTGATATTTATGAAGCTAATTTTTGTCAAGAATTTTATGCTGAAAATACTATAATAAATCCTTATCAAACTTATAAACAGCTTAATAAAATTTCTGAACCTCCTTTTGCTACATTTTTAAAACAAGACAATAATTATTTGCTTTCTGCATCACCAGAAAGATATATTAGAAAAAATGGAGATAAAATTATTTCACAGCCTATTAAAGGAACTGCAAAAAGATACGTGAACAAAGTTGAGGATGATAAAACTGCTTTTGACTTATCTCGTGATCAAAAAGAAAGATCAGAAAATATAATGATTGTTGATTTGGTAAGAAATGATTTATCAAGAACCGCTAAAAAAGGGAGTGTAAAAGTTGAAGAGCTTTGTAAAGTGTATCCTTTTAAACAAGTCCATCAAATGATATCTACTGTAGTTTCAGAAATTGAAAACACCACACATCCAGTTGATGTAATTAAAGATACATTTCCTATGGGAAGTATGACAGGAGCTCCCAAAGTATCTGCCATGCAAATAATTGAAAACTTAGAAGAAACTAAAAGAGGTTTATACTCCGGGACTGTTGGATATTTCACTCCAGATAATAACTTTGATTTTAATGTTATAATAAGAAGTATTTTATACAATAGTGAACAAAAGTACGTTTCTTATTCTGTTGGAGGAGCAATAACAGCTAAATCAACACCTGATAAAGAATATGAAGAATGCCTACTTAAAGCTAAGGCTATGAAGCAGGTACTTTTAAAAAATAATTTATAACCAATTAACCATGAAAAAACTTACACCAACCATTGCATTTATATTACTACTTATAACTTTAAGTTGTAAAACAAATAAGTATTCTTTCTTAAATCAATATCCTGTTAAACAAGCTCCTATTGTAGATAGCACAAACTTCAGCAACCATGCAGAGGGGAAACTTTTGACTAAAGAAGAGCAAAAACTTTTAAAGTTAGATGAAATTTTTGAAGGACAAATTGAAGATCAGAATGCTAAAGTTGGTGTATCTTATTTACCAAAGCTATCAGAAAATTATCAATCTGTAGTGTATTACTTATACCCTAGTAATTCAGAATTATTAGTGATGTTAGTAAATTACAATAAAGATTTCCAAGTAATCAACAGCCAATTATTAGCTTACGATGAAATTGCTGAAAATATGTTAAAAAGTCAATCTACTATTTATAAAGACAGTATTATTTTAAAAGAATATGTATCAGATAATCCTTCTACCATAAAATTTTCTATATTAGAAAACGGTGATATAACAAGAGAGTAATGACACATAATCAACAAACTATAACTGTTAAAAATATACCTATTTATATTCAAAATTGGTTACCTGAAAATCCTCAAGCAATAGTTATTGTTGCTCATGGTATGGGTGAACATTCTGGGAGGTATGAAAAAACAGTTGCTGCTAACTTCTACAATAATGATATAGGCGTTGTAGCTTTTGATCATATTGGTCATGGGAAATCTGGTGGAAAAAGAGGACACAACCCTGGATACGAAACTGTTTTAGACGTAATTGAAGCTGTTTTAAATGTAACAAAACAAATTGCTGCTGATAAACCTGTGTTCATCTACGGTCATTCAATGGGGGGAAATGCTATTATTAATTACATCTTAAAAAGAAAACCTGCCATAAAGGGAGCTATAGCTTCTAGCCCCTTTTTAAAACTAGCTTTTCAACCTCCAAAATGGAAATTAGCTGCAGGTAAACTACTTTTAAATATTGCCCCATCTATAACTATGGGTAACGAATTAAATCCAAACGATATTTCCAGAGATCCCGAAGAAGTAATTAAATATCAAGAAGATGATTTAGTTCATGATAAAATAAGTCCAAACTACTCTATAACTTTTATAGAAAACGGACAATGGGCAATTAACAATGCATATACATTACATATTCCCATGTATGTTTTTCATGGCACTGATGATAAAATAATCGATTATAAAGGCAGTGAAACTTTTGCTAATAACACAGAGAAGGCTAGCTTAAAGTTATATAAAGGAGGATATCATGAACTACATAATGATATTTGCAAAAAAGAAGTTTTAGCGGATATGCTAACTTGGGTAAAGTCTAATTTATAACAATGTTAGAAAAATTTGAAGCTCATATAAATGATAAATTTCCAGAAATATACTCTCAAAAAATACTTTTAGCTATATCTGGAGGTATAGATAGTGTAGTATTAGCTCATCTATTTAACAAACTAAAGATCAACTTTAGTTTTGCTCACTGTAATTTCAGACTTAGAGGTGTTGAAAGTGATTTAGATGAGCAGTTTGTAAAAGATTTATCTAGTAATTATAAAATAAAAACACACGTAACAAGTTTTAATACAGAGGACTACGCTAAAAGCAAAAAAATATCAACTCAGTTAGCAGCTAGGGAGTTACGTTATAATTGGTTTCATCAAATATTAGATGAACATAAATACAATAAGTTAGCAACTGCACACCATGCAGATGATAATTTAGAAACTTTTTTAATAAATTTAACTAGAGGTACTGGCTTGGAAGGGTTAACAGGAATACCTGAAAAAACCAATAAATTAATAAGACCTTTATTACCTTTTAGTAGAGAAGAAATAGAACTATTCGCTCTTAAACATAAGATAAAATGGCGAGAGGATAGTAGTAATAACTCTACAAAATATTTGAGAAATAAAATCCGTCATGAGGTAATTCCTATTTTAAAAGAAATTAGTCCCGCCCTGTTAAAAAATTTTAATAATACTACTAATTATCTTAAAGAAAGTCAAGAAATTATAGATGATAGAATAAAAGATATTTCTAAAAATATAATTACAAAGGAAGATGATGTCATAAAAATTAACATTAAAAAACTGGAAGCTTTACCCAACCCTAAAGCTTATTTATACCAATTTTTAAAAGGTCATGGTTTTTCTGAATGGGATAAAGTTACCAAATTGTTAAGAGCGCAATCTGGAAAATTTATTTCAACAAATTCTCATATATTATTGAAAAACAGAGAATTTTTATTATTTTCGCACATTAATAGTGATGATTTATTGAAAAATTCAATATCTGTTATTGAAGAGGGAACCAAAGTTATAAATCATCCTATTCAATTAACCATATCTAATACAACAGAAACTATGGTAGAAAATAAAAATTCTATTATAGTTGATAAAAATTTATTATTTTTCCCCCTCCGAATTAGAAGATGGAGAAATGGAGATGTTTTTTATCCATCTGGTATGACGGGTAAAAAAAAAGTAAGTAAGTTTTTTAAGGATGAGAAATTATCTAGATTTGAGAAAGAAAAAGCTTGGTTACTTTGTACAGCTGATGACAAGATAATATGGATTATTGGCATGCGCCAAGACCGTAGGTTTAAAGTAAATAGTAAAACTAGTAAGTTAATTAAAATAAGTAAATAATCCCAACCCCATTTTATAGTATGAAAAGAGTATTCACCCTATTTTTATGTATCTTAGGATTTTCCTTGTCGATTTTCGCACAAGACGAAGCTCCTGTGGAAGTAGAAACTTCTGTCGTGAAAATTTCCGACACGGAGTATGATTTAATTTTCAATGTATTTATCGATGAAGATTGGCACCTGTATTCACAGTACAATCCTGAAGATGCATCACTTCCAATGACCATTAAGCCTTCTGTAGGAGAAAGTGGATTCACGTTAGTTGGTAAAGCCAAAGAAAGTGAAACACATACTGAATTTAGTGAAATATGGGGCGTTGATGAGATATTTTTTATTGAAGAAGCTGTTTTAACACAAAGAGTTAAAATAGATGACCCTTCATTAAGACAAGTAACCTTAAATATGGATGCTCAGGTTTGTAAAGAATTCTGTTTACCTTACGAAGATGATTTTACATTTTCTTTAGATGGTGGTGAAATTATTGCAACTGTAGCTGAAGTAGATGAAAAAAGTCAAGAATTAGCTGGTTCTTTAAAATTAGATTTAAAAAACACTGATTTATTAGAAACTTCTAAACCTGTTAACGGAGAAGAAGATAAAAGCTCTAACCTATTACAAATATTTTTATTAGGATTTGCAGGAGGATTAATTGCTTTTTTAACACCATGTGTATTTCCATTAATTCCACTAACAGTATCATTTTTCACTAAACAATCACAAACTAAGGGAAAAGGTATTAGAAATGCTTTATTATATGGTTTCTTTATCGCAGCAATTTATGCTTTATTAAGTGCACCTTTCCACTATGTTGACTCTTTAGATCCAGAAATTTTAAATACTATTTCAACTAATGTTTGGTTAAACGTATTTTTCTTTGTGGTATTAGTAATTTTTGCAGGTTCTTTCTTCGGATTTTACTCACTTACACTACCAAGTTCTTGGAGTACAAAAATTGATAAAGCTTCTGGTATTGGAGGTTTCTTAGGCATATTTTTTATGGCATTAACTTTAGCTATAGTTTCATTCTCTTGTACGGGTCCTATTCTAGGGTCATTATTAGCAGGATCTTTAACTACAGATGGAGGAGCAATGCAATTAACAGCTGGTATGGGAGGTTTTGGTGTAGCTTTAGCTTTACCATTTGCATTTTTCGCTTTATTCCCTAACTTACTAAGCAGATTACCAAAATCTGGTTCTTGGATGACTACAGTAACTGTTTTCTTAGGTTTTATCGAATTAGCTTTAGCATTTAAATTCTTATCAAATGCTGATTTAGTGGGTCACTGGAATATGTTCAAAAGAGAAATATTTATCGGTACATGGATTGTTATTTCAATCTTAACTGCCATTTTCTTATTTGGATACTTTAATCCTAAAGGAATTAAAGTTAAGCGAGTTTCTGCATTCAGATTATTATTAGGTTTACTAATGATTGCTTTTGCTGTATATTTAGCTCCAGGTGTTACTAAAAACCCTAAATGGAATCAAAATTTATTAAGTGGATTCGCTCCACCACAATTCTATAGTGTTTATGAGCAAGATAATGAATGTCCTTTAGCTTTAAATTGTTTTAAAGATTTTGATGAGGGAATGGCTTACGCTAAATCTGTTAACAAACCTGTATTATTAGATTTCACTGGTTGGGCATGTGTTAACTGTAGAAAAATGGAGGAAAATGTATGGAGTAATAATGAAATTTATAACACATTAAAAGATAAATATGTTTTAATTTCTTTATATGTTGATGACAACGAAAATAAGTTACCTGCAGAAAAGCAATTCGATTATGTAAAACCAAACGGTAGAGTGAAGAAAATTACTACGTACGGTGATAAATGGGCTACTTTGCAAACAGTAAACTTTAAAAATGCATCTCAACCTTATTATGTACTAATGAGTCCTGATTTAGAAGTTTTAAATTCACCTCAACAGTATACAGATAAAATAACCTATTATAATTGGTTAAAAGAAGGTTTAAAAAACTTTGAAGATTAATTATATTCAACATATACTATAAAAAAGGCTCTGCAGAATTGCAGAGCTTTTTTTGTATCATGTGTCCCGTCCTAAAATAAGTTTACACCAATAAGACTTATTTTATGAATAACAGTTTACGCAAGAAAAAGC